>CAMIVH010000038.1 GCA_946401755.1 uncultured Caryophanales bacterium
CTTATTTTTGATTACAAAGCCATAATAGTGGTATAGAATAGTAGCAACTAATAACGGAGCTATTTAAAGTAAATGCTTTAGTCAAATGTTATTAAATTAGAGGTTAATATGAAAGCGTGGTTAGTTGTCAACTCATTCATGAACACTGAGAAGTTTAAAAACCTTTATCAGATGCTTTCTGATGCCTTTAATAAAAGAGGCATATCTTTAGAAATTAAAACCGCTTCCGATATCTCTTTAGAAGTTGGTAAAAAGATCAATGATAAACCAGCATTTGTAATCTTCTGGGATAAGGATATTTATCTTGCTCAAAGATTAGAAGAACAAGGCTTTAAGCTCTTTAACTCCGCGAAAGCAGTTGAACTTTGTGATAACAAGATTCTAATGTATCAAGAATTAGTCAAAAACAACCTTAGAATCCCACGTACATTTATCGCTCCTAAAACATTTGAAGGACTGAACTATTCCAAACGTGATTTTGTTAATAATGTCATTAAAGAAATTGGTTTACCTTTGGTAATCAAAGAAGCTTATGGCTCATTTGGTGAACAAGTCTATCTCGCTAACACATTAGAAGAAGCGAATAAGATTATTGATCAAATCGGCTATAAAGATTTCTTAATGCAAGAGTATATTGCCTCTTCAAGAGGTAGAGATATCCGTATCAATGCCGTTGGTAATAGAGCAATTGTTTCTATGCTTAGAGAAAACAAAAATGACTTTAGAAGCAATATCTCTAATGGTGGAACTGGCTGTAAGTTTGAGCCAAAGCAAGAGTATATAGATTTAGCCATCAAAGCGGCTAACACTTTAGGGCTAGATTTCGCGGGAGTGGATGTGATGTTTGGTCCAAACGATGAACCAATCATCTGTGAACTTAATAGCAATCCACAGTTTGCCAGCACTCTTCAATATACAGGTGTTAATCTCGCTGAAGTCATTGCAGACTATATCTTAAATAATCTATGAAGAGTGGGTTAATAGTCTATACGGATTACGACGCTAAATGTAATCGATTCTTCATCAATAAATGCCTTGAACTATTAAATGATGAAGATTTTTCTTTGAAATACATTAATGAAGATGAGCTATTAAGCTACATTGATGACAACAAAGTTGATTTTGTTATTTATCGTGGTCGTGATTATCGTCTTTTGGAGGAACTACGGAGTATAGGTATTAAGACATTCAATAACGTTTTGACTAATAAGACCGCTAACGATAAGTATTTGACATACGATTTTTTGAAAGAGAACAACCTCCCTTATATTGAGACTTATTTAGATTTATCTAAATTCCCATGCATTATGAAGAGTGTTTCAGGCCATGGTGGTCAAGAAGTATTCTTCGTTAAAGACTTAAAGGAAGTCAACCGAATCAAAGACGAACATCCAAATCTCAAATTCATCTACCAGGAGTTCTTGGAAAATGATGGTGATGTCCGAATCTATATGCTAAATGGTGAGCCAGTCGTGGCAATCAAAAGAAAAAGCAACAAAGACTACCGCAATAACTACTCGCTAGGTGGTGAAGTTGAACTCTATGAGCCATCTAAAGAAATGGTGGAAGCTGCCACTAAAGTAGCGAAGCTGCTAAAAGCAGATTTCATCGGAGTGGACTTCCTATTAACTGATTCTGGTTTTAAAATCATCGAGATAGAAGATCCAGTTGGCTCTAGGATGGTATATAAACTAAAACCCGAACTTGATATCATTTCTCGCTTCATTGAGCATGTAAAAAATAATATCTAATCAGCGTAAATGTTGATTAGATTTTTATTTTCGTTCATACTTTTCCTATGGAACAAGAATTAAACGTCTTAGAATACGATAACGCTAAAGTGACATTCACTGGTAAAACAGACAATACTGCCACTAGCGATGAGTTAGAAGCTTCTGCTATCTATCAAGATAAAATGGGCACTGCTTATTCTAGAAGCAAGAAACTTTCTCGTGCCATCAGTGCGACTGGTATTTCTTTGCTATTGACCGCCGCGGCTATTAGAACAGGTAGCCTTATCGCTAACGCTTATATTCTTAATCCACCTTCATTAAGCAATAACCATTATGCGGTTACTGAACACGTTTTTACTTATGAATTCACAGTCTCAAATCCAAATAATTATACTATGAATTATTTCCTGGAAATAAATAACAATAAAGTTATCATGGGTGACTGCTCAGAACCAAAAGAATATACAGGTTCTTATGGAAGTATTAAAAAAGGTGATGAATTACATTTCTATGTGACATTCACCAACAGCGTTGATTACGTTAAAACAATCGACAGTTTTAAAACCACAGTGGAGGAATAAATTATGGAAGAAGTTAAAAAGAAAAATTGGTGGGCAAGAAAAACACCTGGACAAAAAGCTAGCTTTGTTGTCGGTGCAATCTTATTCATCTTATCATTAGCAGGTTTCATCTTGTTGATGAATGGCCGTACATTATTTGGCGATGAATTCGGCGATAAATTCTTCGGTGAAGGTAAGGCTAATGGCTGGGTTATCATTGGTGAAAATCTCATTAGTGGTGGTGTCCGTTGGCTTGTTAGTATGCTTATTGTTTCAATTGGCATCACTCTTATCTTTATTGCGACATTTATTACGCACATCTTTGATGGCAAATCAAGAAAAGCCAAAACAATCTCCGCTTTGCTTAGATCTTTATTCAAATATGCAATTATTATTGCAATGATCTGTGTCATCCTTGTAGTCTGGGGCGTTGACGTTGTTGGTGTTATTGCTGGTGTTGGTGTTTTAACACTTATCATTGGCTTAGGCTGCCAATCTCTTATTCAAGATGTTATCAGCGGCATTTTCATCGTCTTTGATGATTATTTCGCAGTTGGTGATACCGTTATTATTGATGGCTTTAGAGGCACAATCGTGGATGTTGGTCTAAAGACCACTAAACTCCAAGACTTCGGTGGTAACATCAAATCAATCACCAATAGTTCGATCGCCACAGTTGTTAATATGTCACGTTTAAGAAGTGTCGCTTCTGTCACCTTATCAGTCTCCTACAATGAAGATGTTGAAAGAGTGGAAGCTCTTATCATCCAAGAAATCGAAGCCTTAAAGGCTAAAGTTCCTAACATTATTGATGGTCCTTGGTATAAAGGTATTGATAACATCAGTGCGTCTTCGATTGATTTCTTAGTCATCGCTTTCACTGATGAAAGCAATAGATTCCAAGTCACAAGAGATTTAAAACGTGAATTCTATCTTTTATTCAAGAATAACAATGTCCAAATCCCATACCCACAAGTGACTGTTAATCCTGAAGATAAAAAAGAACGTCCAAAGGCCACTAAAGAAGAAGTTACCTTAGCGTTACAAGAACAAAGAAAATTGAGAGGTCTTGAACCAATCAATGTTAAAAAATCTAAAGGAAACTCAATGGTTAGAAGAGTGAAGAAAGCTCTTGATAAAACCGAGAAAGAATTTGATGGAAAATAGAGGCTTTGCCTCTTTTTTCTTTACTAGAAATACATCGCTAAAACGCCAATGGCTTGGATAATCGTTGAGATTAAAACAAAGACATGGAAGACACTATGAAGATATAGGTTCTTCTTTTTGCCAACCGCGTATAAAACTGCGCCGATGGAATAGACAATTCCACCCGCTAAAACAAAGCCAAAGCTAATCGCGCTCATATAGATGAAGCCGCCACAGAATAAGACTAACCAGCCCATGGCTAGATATAGCACTAAAGATATAATTTGAACAACTTTGCTCTTAAAGAAGAAGGCATTAAGCACAATACCAATAATCGCGCAGCCCCATTCAATAAGAAGCATCACTAAACCCACAAGATGTTCGCTCATTAAAATCACACAAATTGGGGTATAAGTTCCAGCGATTAAAAGATATATTGTACAGTGATCTAACACTCTAAATAGTTTTTTATTAAATGTAGTAGCGTCTGTACCATGGTATAAGCTTGAAACAAAATAGACATCAATAATGGTGATAACAAACACTAATAGGCCAAGGAAAGCGGTGATATCGATTTCTCTAATGATTAAGCGATACAAACCAACAAATAAAATAATGAAGGCTAGAGGGATACCAAGAATATGTGAAACAGTATTAAATATCTCCTGTCCTCTGGTGTATTTTGGAATTTTGATTTCTTCGATGCTTTCACGATAGTTCATAGCCGAACCTCCTATTTGCCATTATCTTAGCGATAACCGCTTTAAAGGTCAGTGAACTCTTAAAATAAAAACTCTACTTATAAGGTAGAGTGTTCTCTTAAAGGGTAGAATGAGTAGTAGAGTTTATATCTTCTACAATAGTAGAATTATCTAAAAAGTGGTGCTAATACTTCTGCAATTTCTTCTAAAAGTTTTTGATCATTTTGGTTGAAACGATTATAGATAGGTGCATCAATATCGATGACCGCTTTGACTTCATTATCAAGAATAATAGGGGTCACAATTTCACTTTTTGATAAGCTAGAGCAAGCGATATGACCAGGGAATTCATTAACGTTAGGAACAATAACTGTCTTAGCATCTCTCGCTGCTTTTCCGCATACGCCTTTAGATAAAGGAATGGTGGTGCAGGCGACATCACCTTGGAAAGGCCCTAAGTATAAAGTGTCACCATCTTTAAGATAAAAACCACACCAGTTAATGTCTTCTAAAGTATTCAAAAGTGCACTGGCGTTACTTAAGTTAGTAACAAGTGGTAAGTCTTTATCAATCAGGGCAATGAGTTGTTCTTTTAATATATCCATAATAGTAATATAACTAGTTTTTCGCCTTCTGTCTTGTTAAATACTTTGATTTTTAAATTAATATCATTAAGATAATAAGCATGAAAAGAATATTAGTCATAGGTTGTCCAGGTGCGGGTAAAACTTATTTTGCTAAAAAACTTAGTGAAATAAATGGTTTACCAGTCGTCCATATGGATAATCTCTATTGGAATAAAGAAAAACAATCCATCTCCTATCCAGAATTAGAAGCAAAGCTTTTACCTTATTTAAAAGAAGAAAATTGGATTATTGATGGAAATTACCATGATACCCTAAAACAACGCTTAGAATACGCAACAGACGTCTTCTTTTTAAAGATGCCACGTGAAGAATGCATCGAAGGTATTCTTGAAAGAATTGGTGAAGAAAGAGACGACATCCCTTGGGTAGAAACTAAAAAGGACGCTGTGGAATTAATCGAATGGACAATCGATTATGAAAAGCGCACTAGAAAAGAAGAAGAAACATTATTAAAACAATATAAAAACGTTAACGTTCATATCTTAAATTCAAGACAAGAAGTTAACGAATATTTATCTAGTTTGCTTAAGTAATTAAGCGTCCGCTTGATCTTTTTTGGAAAGGGTAACGTTATCTTTACCGTTATTTTTCGCTGTTCTATTTGCGAAGTCCGCTAAATCAAGAACGTGGTCGAAGTTGAATGATTCGTCGACTGGAAGAACAACCGCACCAACGGAAACAGTGATGTGGAATTTTGGATAGTCTTTAAATCTGCACGCAGCGATTTCCGCACGGTATTTTTCACCAATGCGCATTAAGACATCTTCGCTAATATTTGCAAAGCAAACGACATATTCATCGCCACCCCAACGACAGACAAAAGCTTCTTTTTCTTGGGAGAGGATTTCACCAATTCTAATTAAGACGACATTACCGAATAAGTGACCGTATTTATCGTTAACATTTTTAAATGAGTCAACGTCGACGAATAAACAGCCAAGAGATGAACCTTCGGTTCTATTTTCATACATGTCATCTAAATACTTAGCGAGTAAGTTTTGGTTAGCTAAGCCTGTTAAAGAGTCGTGCATTGAGGCGTATTTGAAGTTTTCTGTATAGTTGCTTAAACGCTTCGCAGCGACACTTCTTAATAATTCCGCAAAGAAACCAAGCAATAAGCAGACTAAGTAAACAAGAGTCATACGAAGTCTGAAGTCAACGCTTAAATCTTGATATTTAAGAACACTATGAAGTGGACCAAAGAAGAATAATTCCATAATGAGGAATACTGGAACAGCAGTGACAAATCCCTCTAGGATACCAAAGGTAATAAAAGAGAATGAAGGCACTAACAAGATCCAAATGTGCAAGAAACCTTGTGGCCCACCGTCATAACACATATAGCCAAAGAACAAAATAACAATCGCTAAGAAGATACGACGCCAAATGTAATGGTGCTTTCTATCAAAGATAGATAATAAAAGAATGACCACACATAAAATAGCCACAGCCAGTAAAACGAACGCCATAACCTTTGGCCATGGGTCATCGATAAAGTGTGGAATTGCGGCAACCGTGACAATGATCGCGGCTAATGAAGAAAGCACTGAGACTAAAAACGATTGTCTAAAGACGTCATCTAAAAGACCATCAGTTGCCTTGCTTACAAACTTTTTAATATTCATTCGATTATATTATCCTGAATTTCTTCTATAGTCTAATCATAATACAAATTTTTTGTATTGTGTAGATATTTTGCTTTAATCAAAGGCGCTTGTCCAGTATAATCTAGTCGTACTCATGGGACCTTTATGGCCTATAGGGGGAATTATGAAACAACATTTCAACACAAAAACAATCGTTATTACCGGACTATTGTTGGCATTGGAAATTATTTTCCAAATCATCGGTAATTATTTAAATGTTGGCATTGCCAATATCAATCTTTCGTTAGTTCCAGTAGTCATTGCTGGTATTGTTGGTGGACCTATATCTGCAGCGATATTGGGCTTTTTTAATGGCATCATGGCTTTATTAGCGCCTCCAACAATCATGTATTTCATGCCAATATCACCTGTAGGCACAGTCGTTGTGTGCTTACTCAAGTGTACACTAGCAGGCGTTGTGAGTTCGCTTGTGTATCACTGGCTCAAGAAGCACATCACTGCACATGGTGCGACACCTATCGCCGCAGCGCTTGTGCCTATTATCAACACAGGCCTATTCATGCTTGGTAGTTTTATCTTCTTTGGCGACATGATTTTTGCAGACGGTAGAGATGTATTAGGTGCCTTTGGATTTGTCATCGTTGGTTTAATCGGTTGGAACTTTGTCATTGAATTACCAAGCACAATAGTTTTAAGCGTTGCCACTAATGAGATTCTCTTAAAAAGAGAACGTAATAGACAATAATCGTTATCTAATATTCCATTTTTATAGATTTACTTGTATGATTTAGGTATGCAAAAACCGTTAGCGGATCTTTTACGCCCTGAATCAATATCTGAAATGGTGGGTCAACACCATCTTTTAGACGAGGGTTCTGTTTTTAGAAAAAGTATTGAGGCTAACCATTTAACCAATATGGTTTTTTATGGCCCTCCAGGAGTTGGTAAAACCACACTCGCTAATATCATTGCTAAGAACTCTAAGTTATCTTTATATAAGCTTAACGGCACTAATGCATCAATCGACGACATTAAAAGTGTCATTAAAGAAGCTGATAGTTTCTTAAACGGCAATGGTGTTTTACTCTATTTGGATGAAATCCAATACTTAAACAAGAAACAACAACAATCTCTTTTAGAGTTTGTGGAATCTGGTGATATTACCTTAATCGCCTCCACAACAGAGAACCCATATTTCTATATTTATCCAGCGCTTTTATCTCGTTGTACTGTCTTTGAATTCAAAGCCTTAAAGGTTGATGATATCAAAGAAGGTCTTTTAAGAGCGTGCGATAAACTTGGTCTTAAGATTGAAGAAGATGCTTTAGAAACTTTAGCGTTAGCCAGTAATGGTGATATGCGTAAAGCTTTAAATAATTTAGACTTTGTCTATGGTGCGATTAACGGTAAGAACGTTATCGATTTAGACGCTGTTGGTGAATTAGTTAATAAAGCAAACATTGCGTACGATAGAAGTGAAGACAAACACTTCGATACTTTAAGTGCCTTTATGAAATCACTTAGAGGTAGTGATCCGGACGCCGCTATCTTCTATTTAGCCAAGTTACTTAAAGGTGGAGATATCATTGCTGCAAGCCGTAGATTATTATGCTCAGTAAGTGAAGATGTAGGTTTAGCGTATCCACAACTTATTCCAATTGTTAAAGCCTGCGTTGATAGTGCGCTTCAACTTGGTTTGCCTGAGGCCAGATTACCACTTGCAAACGCGACCATTTTAATCGCAACAGCCCCTAAGAGTAACTCTGCTTATCTCGCCATTGATACTGCAATGATGGATATTGATCAAGGTAAGGGCGCCACTGTTCCTAGAAACTTACAAAATACACACTATGATGGTAAGGACGCTAAAGTCAAAGGACAACATTATCTTTATCCACATGACTTTGATAACCACTATGTGGAACAACAATACTTACCAGATGATTTAAAGAAGAGAAAATACTACGTCCCACAAG
>CAMIVH010000039.1 GCA_946401755.1 uncultured Caryophanales bacterium
AGCGAGAACGTGTGGGTGTTTATATCCTATTTAAGAAAGAAATTAGATAGTATTAACTCCAAGGTTAAGATTAAATCAATTCGTTACCAAGGTTATTACTTGGAGTATAACAATGATTAGAAAACTTCGTTTACGTTTTATCTTGGCGGCCTTAGTGTCGATTCTTTTTGTTTTGGCGGCCACAATCGCGGCGATTAATGTCTCTAACTACATGAAAGTGGAAAGAGAAACAAAAGAATCGTTAGATAGTGTTATTGAATATGGTCATCAATCAAGATTGATGTTTTATTCTGGTAACTGGGGTGGTCAATATGGTGGAGGCCAATTTGGTGGTGGTCAAGGTGGCATGGGTCCACAAGATCCAGGTAGAAGAAACCAAGATTTAAATGAACAATACTTCATCACTGTTTTTGATGAATCTGGTTCTATTGAATATGATGACTATACACATATTGCCCCAGGTGATAGTGACGCTGAATTACGTCAGTTAATGTCTATGAAGATATATGCCTCTGGTGAAACAGAAGGCTCTGTTGGCCAACTTCGTTTTAAGCGCGTTGATACTGATGACACTGTTGAAAGAGTGACTTGGGAATATGGTCCACAAGGTCCTCAAACAGTTACAGAAGAGATTGAAGTAAAACTTACTTTCGTTGCATTCTTAGATACTTCAGAAAGATATCATAACTTCAATAACTTCTTTGTAAGTAGTATGGTTATCGCCGCTATTTCATATACCGTCTTAGCTCTTTTAATTATCTTATCTAGTAAGTTAGTCTTTAAAACTAGTGAAGAATCATATAAGAAACAAAAGGCGTTCATCACTAATGCATCACATGAATTAAAGACGCCTTTAACAATTATTTCTACTGACTTAGAGTTAATTGAAATGGACCACGGTAAAACCGAATGGACTGAATCTATTCATGACCAAGTTTTAAGACTAAACACCATGACTAAACAATTAGTGACTCTCTCTAGACTTGATGAGGCTAATTTAGATAACTATCCTTTTGCGACCTTCTCTTTAACTCAACTTGCGGATGAGTCTATTGAAGCCTTCGCACCTACTTATAAAAATAGAGAACTGACATTTAAGCATGAAGTTGGTCTAGATATCGATATCAGGGCTAATAAATATTTAATTAATGAATTATTCTATATCTTTTTAGATAACGCTTTAAAATACACGAAGAATAAAGGTGAAGTCACCTTAATAGTGAGAAAGAACATCAATAAGAAAGTGGATATTATCTTCTCTAATGATATTGAAGATGATGAAATGGACACTAATCAATTATTTGAAAGATTTTATCGTAGTCCAAAATCTTCTTCTAAAGAAGGTTCTGGAATTGGACTAAGTATCGCTAAAGAAATCATTGAATTACATAAAGGCAAAGTTAATGTTTCCGTTAAAGAGGGCAAAATTTACTTCAACATTACTTTATAAAAATACTTTTTAACTTTAATTTCATTTAAGTTTATCTTCCTATGCTTAAGTTAGACAAAGAGTTAGGAAGATTTTTATTAACCACTCTTTTGTTTATAGAAAAAGGGAGGCTCAAATGGACGCTATTACAATGATGCAACGTATTGAAATGAAGTTCATCCTCACTAAGGACCAATTAGTGGCTTTTAAGAATGCCCTTACTGGTCATATGGAAGTTGATCGATACGGTAAAACATCCATTGCCTCTATTTACTATGACACTCCTGATTATTATTTAATCAGGACATCATTAGAAAAGCCTATCTATAAAGAAAAGATTAGATTAAGATCTTATGGCTTAGCTAATGATAATCACCAAGTCTATTTAGAACTTAAAAGAAAAGTTGAAGACTTTGTGTATAAAAGAAGAATTAGTTTAAACGAAGATACTGCGGTTTCTTTCCTTAATAAAAATTCAGCCATGCACAACAAGGATGACCAAGTATCTTCTGAACTCGTCTACTTCCGCGACCATTATCAAAATTTGGAACCAAAGATAATGGTAATTTATGATAGGACTTCCTATGCGGAAGTAGATGGGAACATCAGATTAACGATTGATGAAGCCCCTAGATACCGCACTCATGATTTAAATCTTCACACTAATATGGAAGGTGAATTACTTTTACCACCTGGTAGTGCCATCTTAGAAATCAAAGTGCAACAAGAATTACCTCTTTGGTTAGTGCATATCTTAAGTGAAAACAAAATCTATAAAACAAGTTTCTCTAAAGTTGGAACAGCTTATAGATTAATGGCCAATAAACAAACATATCAACAAGAAAGGAGATTAGCCCATGAACTCGTTGTTCAACATGCTTAGCAACATCGATAAAGTCGTTATTGCTTTAATTATCGTGGCTATTGCCTTTACTATCTCTATGTTATTTACTTTAGTCATTTCATTAAAAATGAAAGGCACTAAGAGTTTCTTTATTACAAGCGCAATTATGCCAATGATTGTAGCCGCTGTTGTATCAATGGTTTCAATCTTCTTAGATGATACAACTTCAGGTGCAGTTAGAATTGCCACAATTGCTGTAGCTTTAGGCTTAGTTAGATTTAGAAGCGCTAATGCAAAAGCGGAAGAATTATTGTTATTATTCGCTGGTATTGCAATTGGCTTAGTCTGTGGCTTAGGTTATGTCGCTTTCGCAGCGATATTCGCTGCTTTCGTTGCCATTTTATACATCTTACTTACCAGTGTTAATCTCTTTAATGGTAAAAGATTTGATGGTGAAAAAATGCTTAAAATCACCATTCCAGAATCTCTTGAATATAAAGAAGTATTTGATGATACATTTGCCCGTTATTTAAAACATAACGAACTCATTGAAGTTAAAACAACGGGTATGGGATCTTTATTTAAGCTTTCATACAAGGTTGAACTTAAGAATAAAAAAGAAGAAAAAGCATTCATTGATGAACTTAGAACTAAGAATGGAAATTTAGAAATCTCCATCTTACCATTCGTGGGAGAAGATAGATCGTTATAAAGGAGGAAATAAGTTATGAAAAATAAGAAACTATTTTTATTACCATGCACCCTCTTTTTAGCGATGTCTATTTCCGCTTGCGGAAATATCGTAAATCCATCAAATAACACCAATCCAAGCCATAGCTACAGTGAAACTGAAGTCAATGGTGTTTCTCTTAACTATGATTCCTTAACCATGCAAGCAGGTAAAACAGTTGTCTTAACTGCAACAGTTACTCCAGATACCGCATTAAATAAAGAAGTATCTTGGACAAGTAGTAACACCAGTGTCGCTACTGTTAATAATGGTGCAGTTACCGCGATTAAAGTAGGTACCACAGTTATTACAGTCACCACTAAAGATGGTGGTCATACTGCGACATGCGTTTTAACAGTTATTGCTAAAGAAGAAGATGAAGAATCATATAAACCAGATGAAACAGATGCATCTATTTATTTCATCACTGCTAAAACATTAAGTAATGGTACGTATGATTCTAGTGCGGATGAATATACCTTCTCCATTAATCAAAACTATAAGCAAATCTATGTTAATGCTCCAGATAAAACAATCGTCTTAGAACTCAATGGTGTCACTATTGAAAATGGCACAAACGCACCTATTTATGTAGAGGACTGTGAAGGTATTGAAATCTCTGCTAAAAAGAACACAGTTAACTATGTTAAAGATAAACGTACATCCTTAGTGGGTGAATCATATAAAGGGGCGATTTATGTCGCTAATGGTGACTTAAAACTTAAAGGTACAGGTACCTTAAATATTGAATCTACTTACTATAATGGTGTCCACTGTAAGGATGATGTAAAAATCCAAAAACAAACACTAAATATTACTGCTCCAGGGCACGGTATTAAAGGCAACGATAGTGTGACCATTACTAGTGGCACAATCGATATCTCTTGTGGTGGAGATGGCTTACATACTGATAATAGTGATATCTCTTCTAAAAACAATCAAAGAGGTAATGTCACCATAAATGGTGGTATAGTCACAATTAATTCTTGGAGTGACGCTATTCAAGCAGCGTATAACGCCATCATCGATCAAGCTGATGATGCTGTTCCAACTACATTCGTAGCTAAAACAAATAAGTATTCTTCCTATAGTGGAGATACAGTTACTACAAGTACCAGTAACTTCTACTTAAGAATGAATTCAACTACCTATTCAAATGGTAACTATAGCTATGCTGCCTATATTGATGGTAACTGGTATCCAGCGACCTATAAAGGCACACAAAGCGAAGGTGGTCAACAACCTGGTGGTCCTGGTGGCCCAGGAGGTGGAGGTGGTAGTAGGAGCTACTATATCTACCAATTAGATAAACCAGCGGGAGCGACAAGTTTCACCTTATATCGCTTTAATAAAGGTAGTGAATATTCACAAGAAAACTATAACGCGACTAGTGACGCAAAAGCCTTCAACAGTGCTTATGATATGGTCACTATTTCCGTGAATAATAAAACAATCAACTTTTCAAGTTGGAGTAACTATTCTTCAGGTAACTCTAATGGAGCGGATGTCTCCGCTAAAGGTATTAAAGCAGAGAATGAAATCTATATCAAAAAAGGCACTATTGATATCAAAGCCTATGATGATGCAATTCACGCTAATAATGATGGAGTAATTGAAAATGGTAATACTCCATTAGGTAACGTTATCGTTAGTGGTGGTTCTCTCACATTGGAAGCTAGTGATGATGGTGTCCACGCAGATGGTAATATGACCATCAGTGGTGGAGAAATAAATGTTAAATCCGCTTATGAAGGTTTAGAAGCAAATGTCTTCAATATCAGTGGTGGTTCTACCTATGTCTATGCTACAGATGATGGTATGAACGCTACTAAGGGTAAATCAAATCCTGCTATTAATGTCAGTGGTGGTTTACTTGATATTGAAGTTCCAACAAATGGCGATACCGATGGTATCGACAGTAATGGTACATACACCCAAACCGGTGGTGTTGTAATAGTTAAAGGTCCAGGTAATGCTGGTGGTAATAATTTCGGTGCAGCAGCTTTAGATACAGATGGTAACGTCAGTATCAGCGATGGCACATTAATCATCTTTGGTGGTATGGAAAAGACTCCGACACTTAGTTCCAATGTCACCAAGACACTCTGCTCTTCTAATAGTGTATCTACTGGAAGTCACAGTGTCGCATTCCCAAATAGCATCAGCTATTCGACGACCCTTAAAAATTCCTCACGCGGATGTCTAGTCTATAGTGCACTAGGATCCGCAACGCTGAAATAATCAGCGAATTCCTTTCTCTCTTGGAAAAGGCTGCTTCGGTGGCCTTTTCTTTTGCTCTTATATTAAGAAAGGAGTGCGTGCATATGCCCGCACCCACACACTCCTGCGCTCATAAAAATATTAAAATTAATAAATAATGAAAAATAATGATAAAAATCGGTAAAAAATATATAAAAAAACAATAAAAATAAATAATTTTAAAAATATTTTCAAATAAAAAAGTTAGATAAAATCAAAGAAAAATCTATTACATAAAAAATAATTAAAAAATTTTTAAAAAAAGTGTTGCAATAATTTTTAAATAAGTGCATACTATAATAACCCACCCGGGAAACCGAGTGAGTAAGATAATAAGAATTGATAGATTCTTATATATCTTAAGACCAGGTAAATCAATCAACGCAGGTATCTAAGTTGCTAAAGCGTTTCCAGGATTAAAGAAAAGGTCTGGATCAATGATTGTACTGGCAGATTGGTTCTCGAATCAATCAAGGGCAAGTCCTCCCTGTTCCAGTGGATGCTGAATTAGAGTTTGACAGCATAAACCCACCGCCCGACAAGATCGAAGAGGATGATGAAGGCCAATTACCCATCAACACCCCACATTCAGGCTAAAGCAACTCAAAACCTGAAATAAGTTAACTGGTCAGTAATGGCACAGAGAGCGAATGGGCGAAAACTTAGCCTTAAAAGTAAGACGATCACCACTAAAACGACGTTGATAGTAAGGCTCTGGGATTAAAGTTCCCAGTCAATGATCGCAAAGGCTGGAAATCCGCAAGGAAATCCAAACGGCAAACCTCACTGCTACAGTGGTCGCTGAGTTAGAGTTTAACAGCGTAAAACCACCGCCGGACACAAGACAAAGAGGGAAAAAGAAAGCGAGTTAGAGAAAACCTAACCGCAAAGCCTAAATCTCATTACTCAACCTAACGTGAGATGATAGTAAGAGAACCCAGATGGAAATCTTACAAAGAAAAGGCCTAAAGAACTTAAGACTAGATCAGTCAACCACTTCCCGTAACTGATTCGGGAACCTCGAAGGATTAAAGAACCGTCGTTAACTGGTTGCACTAGCAAAGAACCATTAGCAATAGTGGTTATCGGTACGATCCCACCTGACTAGCAATAGTCACCGGCATCTGCGTTAAAGCTTGGCAGAGTAAACCCGGCACCGGACATGACGAAGAGGATGAAAGCCCTAAAGTAAATAACTTAGGGAAGCTGGCCATTAATGCGCTACTCAGTTCAAAACGCATTTTAACAAGAAGCACCACCAGCCAATAGAGCTTAACTTGGGTATCTAGTAATAGGTACAACGGTTCAAAAGAAGGAAGCGGAATTGTCCGCTTCTTTCTTTTTATGCTATTCTTTTAGTGATGTATAATCCGCATTCAACAAAATATAACTATCCAGAATATACTGATCAACATTATTTAGTTGTTAAAAAGAATAATGGTTTGGTTTTTGATGAAAACTACCCATATATCGATAATTCTAAAGGCTTTAGATTTAAAAGGTGGTGGGTACGTGTATTACTTTGCCTAATCGTTTTCCCTCTTTGCCCAATCTATATGGGCTTAAAAATTAAGGGACGTAAAAACCTTAAGAAGTATAAAGACGAACTAAAAAATGGCGCGATTACTGTATCTAATCACGTCCATATGTGGGACTATATCGCCATTATGAAAGCACTTCGCCCAAGAGAAACACGTGTTTTAGTCTGGGCCCCTAATATTAGAGGAGAAAATGGTGCTTTAGCAAGACTCGTGGGTGGTGTACCTATTCCTGATGGTAATTTAGGAGGTAAAGTTGCCTCTAATAAAGCCATAGAACAATACCTAAAAGAGGGAGGATGGTTACAAATATACGCAGAAGGTAGTATGTGGGAATGTTATCCATATATAAGACCATTCCATATTGGTGCGGCTTCTCTTGCCTGTCGCCTTAATAAACCTGTGTTACCGATTGGTTTCTCTTTTAGGAAACCTTCTTGGATTAGAAGACATATCTTTAATCAAGAAGTCGCAATTACCTTAAAAATAGGAGAACCATTATATAAAGATGAAGCCTTAAGTGAAGGTGAACAAAGAATAGATTTAACAAAAAGAGTGCACCATGCAGTATGTTTGCTCTCAGATGTTGATCCAAAAGAGAACCCATATCCAGAAATATTTGAAAAGAATAAGAAGATAGATAACATATAAGGTTGCTTTAATGCATATATACATATAGAATACATAGCGGTATGAGACCAATTATCCTTATTATTAGCTTATTAATCCCATTAGTCGGCACAACCTTAGGTAGTGCGATGGTTTTCTTTCTTAAAAAGGAAATCAATCAAAAAGTACAAAAGATCCTATTAGGTTTCGCTAGTGGTGTGATGATTGCCGCTTCTATTTGGTCTTTGATGCAACCCGCGATTAATTCCTATGATAAAGGTGATTGGAAAGCATATGTATTTCCAGGAGTAGGTTTCTTATTAGGCGTTGGTTTTATGCTCCTTCTCGACTATTTAGTGCCTCATATGCACATCAATAAGGAAGAAGAAGGTCTTAAAAAAGATAAATATTCTAAAACATTTAAGATGTTATTAGCCGTCACTCTTCATAATGTTCCTGAAGGTTTAGCGGTTGGTGTTGTTATTGCTTCCGCTTTAGCGGGTCAAGTGAGTGAACAAGCTGTCTT
>CAMIVH010000040.1 GCA_946401755.1 uncultured Caryophanales bacterium
CATTGTTTAACTTCTTTATATGTTAAGTGATCAACCTTAACAAATGGGGCTAAATATGTATCGAAGGAGGAGAAGGCTTGAGCGCCTGCCCATTCGTTTTGCATAATACCTAAGAAGTTAACCATTTGGTTACAGAGAGTGCTTAAGTGGTTAGCAGGGGAAGAAGTAATCTTACCAGGAACGCCACCTAAACCTTCTTGAATTAATTGTTTTAATGACCAACCAGCGCAGTAGCCAGTTAACATTGATAAGTCGTGGATGTGAATTTCGGCGTTTCTATGAGCGTTTCCGATTTCATCATCATAGACTTCACTTAACCAATAATTCGCTGTGACAGCGCCGCTGTTGCTTAAAATAAGACCACCGACGGAATAGGTAACAGTACTGTTTTCCTTCACGCGCCAGTCATTAATCTTTAAATAATTATCAACAACGTTTTTATAGTTAAGGTTTGTTTCTTTGATGTCACGTAAATTTTGATGTTGCTTACGATAAATCATATATGAACGTGCAACATCCACATAACCCGCTTGAATGAGAACAATTTCAACGGAGTCTTGGACGTCTTCAATACCAATGGTGTCATTTACAACTTTACGGTTGAAATCACTGGTGACACGTAACGCAAGCATTTCGATAATGTCATGATTGTAGAATTTGTGTTCCGCCATGAAGGCTTTTTCGATGGCGTTTTCGATCTTGGTAATATCAAAATCTTCAATATTGCCGTCTCTTTTTTTGATTCTTAACATAAAAGTTTCTCCTTATTTTTCCGAAGTGTATATAAAAGTAGTTCCTCTGCTACTTTTTCTTTTATCATTAGCTATTTTTAAGTGGTGACACACTTTTATAGCGGTGCATTAATATTATTAATATTCTAGGGGAAAATAAAGTAAAAAAAACACAAATTTAGACACTGTCTAGTTTTGTGATTTTTTGTCTTTGAATTATGTTTTCAATAGTGTATATAGACTACTTCTTTTCCTTGTTCTCACGATCAACGTTGAGAGAGGAGAAAATGCTATAAGCCATCTTGGCCATTTCTTGTGGTGGAAGATCTAATCCTAATTCGAACCAGAGCAATAAAATGTTAGCGATACCACCCGCTAAAAAGGCAGCAATGATGCGGTTATTTATCATATTGCTCTCAGTGGTTAATGAGACGTGACTAGCAATATATGAACCATAGTCGGTGAACTTTTCAACGAGTAAGTTTTCTTTTCTTGCTCTCTTCAATATGGTAACTTGACGAGCATATTTCTTCATATAATAGAAGACTTCTAATAAGAATGAATAAATGTCATCGATGTGTTTATCGTTAATGATTTGGAAGAATTCTTCAAATCTTTCATCACAGTAGTTAATGAAGATGTCTTCTTTGTTGTTGAAGTAACGGTAGAAGGACATTCTAGAGACACGCGCTTTTGCACAAATATCTGTGACGCTGATGGATTCATAATCGAATTTGGACATTAAATAATATAAAGAAATAGTGATGTAATCTTTAGTACTGTGTTTTTTCGGCATCATATATATATGGCTCCTTTGTCCGCGACAAGTTTAACATGTAAAAATGTGACATTCAATATAATCGTGTAACTTTTGTAATATTTTGTAGTTTTTATATATAAACTTGCTACAATATGGCAAAAATTATACAATCTAGCTATGGAAAAATGTCAAAGAAAAGTTAATTCATATTCTGTCACCCGTTCAGTATATTTAATGGGTTTATTCGATTGGAAATTAGTGAGTGAAGAAAAGCATGAAAACGCTCCAAGTATTTTGACCTTTGAGCGTGATGAGAACACTCCTTACTATAAAGAAATGGTGGAGATTGAAAAACAAACTTCTCCAAGTCTCATTCCTTTTTATGTATTAGTGATCCCTGTTGCTATTGCTTTTATTGTGATGACTATCTATCTCATTCTCACATTAGCGTTAAAGGATAGCTTCGACGCTAAAGGCAATCTCTTCTTCTTTTTAGTGCCAGCGATGGTTTTATTACTTGCTGATACCGTACTTTTTTACTTCCGCAGCAAACAATTGATGAAATATCTTCAAAATGAAGATAAAATAGTAAAAGAAGCTGAAGAGAAAATAAAAGTATTAAGGGAAAAATATGGAAAGTAAAACTGTCAAAGTTAAAGCCAAGAAAGTTGACGATACCATTAGTTTTCATAATGCCTTTGGCTATGAACTAGTCAGTCAAGAAGAAGAGGGCAATAAAGTCCTTCTTACTTTTGAAAGAGATAAAGAAAGATTTGAAGGTAATTCCTATCACACGATAAGAAGTACTGAAGCTCTTTATTCTCGTATCTCTCGTCCGTTCCCACTCGCGGGTGTCATTATGTTTATTATCGCAAGTGTCCTATTAGCCCTATATTTCGTCATGCAAAAAACATTTGCGTATTATATCGCTTTCCTCTTTGCGAGTTTAACCTGCTATGGCATATTTGTGAATCTCATAATCATCTTCTTAATTATCTTAGTTAAGAGGCGCTCTCTTTTAAAAAGAGTGGTGAAGAATGTCTCCTTTGAAGCGGGCACTGATAAGGAATTCCCACTTAAAAACAACATCAAAAAGGAAACAGACAAGACTTGGTTAATCGCTAACAATCTTTAATAAAGATTAAACAGTGCATAAAAAAACTAAAAATATAAAGTGCTTGTTTATTGACAGGCACTTTTATTTTGTATTAATATGCAAACATATTAGGAGAATCAGCATGCTTAAACTCGTCGACATTAAAAAGAATTATGAAATGAAAAACCAGGAGCCAGTTAAGGCCCTTAGAGGTGTTTCAGTTAATTTTCGACGTAATGAATTTGTCGCTGTGCTTGGTCCTTCTGGATGTGGTAAAACAACATTATTAAATATTATTGGTGGTCTAGATCGCTACAGCGAAGGCGATTTAGTTATTAAAGGTAAATCCACGAAAAACTATTCCGATTATGACTGGGATACATATCGTAACCACTCAATTGGTTTTGTTTTCCAAGCCTATAACTTAATCGGTCACCAAAGCATCTCTAAAAACGTTGAACTAGCTTTAACTATTGCTGGTATCGATAAAAAAGAGAGAAAAGAAAGAGCATACCAAGCTTTAGCCAAAGTTGGCTTAAAGGGTATGGAAAAGAAAAAACCAAATCAACTCTCTGGCGGCCAAATGCAAAGAGTCGCTATTGCTAGAGCGTTAGTTAATAATCCTGAAATCTTATTAGCCGATGAACCAACCGGCGCTCTTGATAGTGAAACTAGTGTCCAAATTATGGATCTTCTAAAAGAAGTAGCTCAAGACCGTTTAGTTGTTATGGTCACCCATAACCCAGACCTCGCAGAAAAATATGCCACCCGTATCGTTAATATGTTTGATGGTGTTATCACTGGTGATAGCAATCCATTTGATGGCAATGAACTTCCTAAAGTTTCCTATCGCTGTCCAAAGTGTGGCGAAATCATCAATGAGAAAATGGCAAGATGTCCAAATTGTGGTGTCCTTGCCTCTTATCCTGATGGCGATGTTAATAAAGGCAAAAAGAAGAATAGCTCCATGTCATTCTTCACTGCGACTGCGTTGAGTGTCGCTAACTTATTCAGTAAATCCAAAAGAACAGTCCTTGTCGCTATTGCGGGTAGTATTGGTATCTTCGGTGTTTCCACCGTTTTAGCGGCTTCCACTGGTGTCCGTCAATACATTGACAATATGCAAGATGATATGCTTTCTAGCTATCCTCTACAAATCCAAGAAGAAACCGTGGACTATTCATCTTTGATGACTGGTCTATACGCTGATACAGATTCTAAAATCGCGGAATTTGATACAACCACCCGTGTTGGTCTTAATTCCATGATTGACTATTTAATGAACCGTTATAGCGATATCACTGCGGTTAAAACAAACACCATTAATGATGACTTAGTGGAATTTGTTAAAGAGATTCCAAGTGAATATGTCTCCGCTTTATCTTTTAGCTATGGTATCGACCCAACAAACAACATCTTCGCAGAATGGAAACCAAACTCCGTTGAAGATGAAATGAAGATTTCCTTAAATGGTTTAACTCAACGCTATATCGCTGAGCTTAAAACTGTTGATGGTTTCTCACAATACGCTAGCTATGTCGACTTATTCACCGACTTTATGAAACTTTTACCAGGTGATGAAGAATACATTCTTGATCAATATGACCTATTAGGTGATTCTCATTTCCCGCAGAACGAAAATGAAATCATGTTAGTAGTGGAATCTGATACCACATTAACAGACTTAGTCTTTGCCCAACTTGGTTACTACAAAGAAGAAGAAGTGATGAACATCGCTCAAAAAGCGATTCATAAATACGACCCAGATAATAAAATGACAGAAGCGGAGTTAGACGCTAAGTTCCCATACGCGACATCGTTCAGTTATGAAGAGCTTCTTAACAAGAAACTCACATACTATCCTCACGACACAATTTATCGTTACGATGACATTCCAGTTCGTAATTATAAAGACTATAATCTCGTTTTAAAAAGCGACACTAATGATGAATTCTATTCATTCATGTATAGCGAAGCTAACTCATCCTCATATTTAAACGCTGTTATTTATACAGGCACACATATCACTATCAGTCCTTTCGTTAGTGAATCAGTTTATATGTTTAAACTCAAGAACACTTTAGACATCATCAGCATTATTGCTGGTATGTCTTCTGTTAATGATTTCAATTGGAGTGATATGATGGCTGATCCAGCGACTGACCCAGATCCAACAACTGGTAATTTCATTTGTCTATCACAAGATCAATTAAGAAAGATGCTCACTGATCCGTCTTCTGTTGATACTTCTGAACTTTCTTTAGTCCGTATCACAAGTGATACAAATGCGACTATTAACTTAACAAGACCATATACAGTTAGTAAGGAAGTAAAAGAACAAACTGAAGCGGTTACTGGTTATCAATATCCCGCGACCGTGCAAGATGAATGGGGTCAAGGTACAGAAATCAAAATCGCTGGTATCCTTAGACCAAAAGAAGGCGTTTCATTTGGTTCTCTTTCTCGTGGTGTTTACTTCACTAAAGAGTTCCAAGATAAGTACATGAATGATGCTTATAACTCACAAATTATTCGTGATGAAAATCGTGGTTTTGCCGCGCACCTTCAAAACTCTGCAAAGCAGGGCACATTATATAATGCCTATGTGACATTTAATTATACCAGTTGGGCAGATCCAGATAATCCATCATATGGTACCTTTGGTTATGCTTCTAGCTTAAACGGAGACCTTAACTCTTCATTCTCTTCACTTTTAGGCAATATTACTGGTCATGATTATTCCTCAGAAAACGCTATTCATTTCCGCTCTCTATGTGGCTTAAAGATTGTTGAAGACCTTAATGAAAGCACAGGTGTAAGCACCTTTACATATGAAAAACTTCCTGACACGATGTCCATCTATCCAGTTGACTTTAAGACTAAAGACCAAGTCAACAGGTATTTAGATGATTGGAACAAAGATGTTGATATCGTTCTTTACGATGGTACCGCTAACGAAAAAGTCTTAAGACCAAGTGAACGTGATGAATTAACCTATACTGACACAATCTCTTTAATCATTAATGTCATCGATACAATGATTACAATCGTGACAACCGCCTTAGTGATTTTCACCTCATTATCGCTTGTCGTTTCTTCCTTTATGATTGCGGTTATTACTTATATTTCCGTGATGGAAAGAGTTAAAGAAATCGGTGTTATCCGTTCTCTTGGTGGTAGAAAGAAAGACGTTTCACGTCTATTTATTGCCGAAAACCTCGTCACTGGCTTCTTCAGTGGTGTCATAGGTTTGGTCATTACCGGTGTTGCTTGTATCATTATTAATCTTGTTATCAAACCATTTGGGGTTCCGGCAATCGCAGTGCTTAATCTCCCAATCATCCTTATCATGCTTGGCTTAAGTATTTTATTAAGTGTTGTGGCTGGTTTAATCCCAAGTATGCACGCTTCTAGACAAGATCCTGTTACCGCTTTAAGGAGTGAATAATGAAAAAGATCGCTTTAATCTCTTTAGGCTGCGCGAAAAACCTCGTCGATAGTGAAAATATCCTCGGTCTTTTACTTAAGAATCACTATGAAATAGTGAACAATAAAGAAGAAGCGGATATTTTAATCATCAATACATGTGGCTTTATTGAAGCTAGTAAAAAGGAAAGTATTGATGTCATTTTAGATAACATTAACAAAAAGCAAAAAGTCGTGGTTACTGGTTGTTTAGTAAACCGCTACGTGGATGATTTAAAGAAAGCCATTCCAGAAGTGGACTTATGGATTCCAATTAGAGAATATAAAAACTTCTCTCGCTTATTAGCGACCTTAGATAAAGATATCACCAACTTTGAAGGTCTTAATGATGACTATCGTTTAGTTTCTACTGGCACTTACAGTGCGTATCTTAAGATAGGTGAAGGTTGCTCTAACTGCTGCACATACTGCGCTATTCCTCTTATTAGAGGTCCATATGTCTCTAGACCATATGAAGATATCATTAAAGAAGCAAGAAAACTCGCTAGTGAAGGCTATAAGGAATTAATCGTCTTAGAACAAGACACCACGAGATACGGCCTAGATTTAAAGGAAAAGAAGACGATCGTTGATTTACTCAAAGGTCTATTAGAAATCAAGGAGCTCGCCTTTATTCGCTTGTTATACCTCTATCCAGATGAAATCACTGATGAGTTAATCGACTTAATCGCTAAAGAAAAGAGATTAACGCCATATTTTGATATTCCAATCCAACACAGTGAAGATAAGATTCTTAAAGCCATGAATAGACGTGGTGATAAAGCCTATCTCACTAATTTATTTAATAAAATTAAAGCTAAAATCCCTAATGCTGTTTTAAGAACCACCGTGATGGTGGGTTTCCCTGGTGAAACAAAACAAGACTTTGATAACTTATTAAAGTTCATTGAAGAAGTGAAATTCGATCACTTGGGTGGCTTTACTTATTCTAAAGAAGAAGGCACTAAGTCTTATGACTTCCCGCATCAAGTAAGACAAGCCACTAAACAAAAACGTTTAGATGAACTTATGGCGCTTCAACAAAAGATATCTTACGACTTAAATAAAAGACACATTGGTGAAATCATGAACGGCTTAGTAGTCGGTAAAGAAAACGGCTACTACTTATTAAGAAGCTATTGGAATGCTCCTGATGATGTCGATGGTAAAATCTTATTCTCTTCTGAAGAAGAGCTTAAAGAAGGCGACATTGTTAATGTTAAAATCAAAGAGAGTTATGTCTATGATTTATATGGAGAAATCGTCAAATGAAATTCTTTGATAAATGGCAAAAGATAATTCTTATCGGTTTAGGCGTTTCTGGTTTTCTGATGGTTGTCTTTTATATCGCGATGGTAATGACCGCCAAAGTAGTGGAAGGAACAGAAGAATATCTTCTTCCTCAATATGAATATAACTACACTTATCAAGTGTTCTATTCAGCTTTCTTCTTTGTGCAACTTGCTTTTGGAGCCTGGTTCTTAGCAAGATTAATCACCTTCAAAATGCGCAAGAAAGAAGCCTTAGAAGAACAACAAGAATATTAATATTCACCCCTAATTTTTACGTAAATATTTTTTATTGATATAAGTAAGTATTTATGTATAATTATTAATGCTGCCCCCTTAGTAAAATGGTATTACGCATCCATGGTAAGGATGAATCGGTGGTCCGATTCCGCCAGGGGGCACCA
>CAMIVH010000041.1 GCA_946401755.1 uncultured Caryophanales bacterium
CAAAGAATTACGTGATTGAATAGAATCTCGAGTTTTCTAAAGTCTACTTTATTTTATCGAAAATTAAAAGGCAAGCGTTTAAATGACTTGCCTTGTTTTATTAATATACGAATTATTTTGCTTTCGCTTTTTCAGCGTTAAGCTTTCTTAATTCATCAACCCAGTTGGTATCCTTGACTTCTTTTTGTTCAAGACCATCTTTTTCACAGGCCGCTTTGATGAGTTCTTTACATCTTCTAACAGATAATTTAGATCTGACTTTGAAGAGTAATGGCATACCAGCGTAATTTGGTCTATGACCGACGTCTTCAATTGGATAGGTAGAATCTTTATAGTCTTCTGGGCTTAAAGCGAAATAGACTTTTAATGTTTTACCAACAAGATAGATTTTAGCGTATTCTTTACCACCTAAACGGAATGTATCACCACCACGGGATAGACGAGATTTAACACCATATGAGAGTAATTCATTCTTAATCTCATTGTAGTTAGCTTTAGTGTCTAGATCCGCGGTAATAATACGGACTAAGAATGGTTGGCGTTTATTTCTATTCCAGCCTTCTTCTTCCTCGTTAGCAGGTTCTACAACTTTTTCTTCTTTTGGAAGAGGTCTTGGATTATCAAGTTGTGGCCAGACTTCTCTAGCGACATCCCAGAACTTAACTGTAGGAACAAAGATTGGCTTTGGTTGTTTTTTAACAACTTCTTTGATAGGTTCTGGTTTAACTTCTTCTTTAACAGGTTCTTCGACCACAACTGGTTGTTCCACTACTGGTTCTGGCTCTTCAACCACTTCTTCTTGTGGTTTTTCATTACCGACGATAACAACCTTAAATGGTTGGTTCTTGATTAGTTCATCTCTAACGATATCTCTAATACGACTATCATCATATACATATTCTTCTTCGAATAATTCTTTTCTAGCACCTTTACCTGGTTTTAAGAAAGAATCAATGATAGACCAGAAATACGCTAAGACTGCGAGTAAGAAGAATAATGCGCCAAATAATAGCATCACTAAGGTGACCGCTAATAAAGCGCCATTGCCTTTAAATGAATCCACACCATTAATGATGTGCCAATACTTTTGAGCGCCAACAGCGAATAATGCATAAACGCCTAAATTAATGAATGTTAGAACAATGCCCCACCAAATGACTTTACGTTCTTTTCTATCCATGACAATGATGCCAGCGATAAGGAAGATAATCCAGCAAAGCACTAAAGCATAGAAGAAGATAGATAAGGCGAAATGCACTATTACGTTACTGCCTTCTGGGCATCTAAAGATAATTAAATTCAACATACCATGTAAGTAGTACATAATAATGGCTTTAAAACCACCTAATTCACTATCTCCTGATGTTCTCGCTAGTACAGCGAATAACGCAAGGAAGACAAGATAGAGAACTGCCACAATAGCTGTGACAACAAGAAGTACTTTAAGACCTCTACTCATAAGTTTTTTCTTTTCCATAATCATTAATCCTTTCTAATTATGCGTTATATTTTCTATCAGCACCTGTCAAAAGATCGTTGCCAGTGTCAATAGCAATTTGACCCCAAGAAGTAGAGCTGGCGCCGCCATATAAAACTGCCTTTAATGAGTAGCAATCTTTAAAAGCGTTTTCTCCGATTGTTTCTAACGAAGCAGGTAATCTAATTGCCGCCAAGCCATAGCAAGATTCAAATGCATTGGCGCCTATTGATGTTAATCCATAATTAAAGGATATGAATGTTAGAGAACTACAGTTGCTAAAGGCGGATTGGCCAACAGATGTAATAACTGATCCACAAAAATCAATGTATTGCAAAGCCACACAACCTCTAAACGCTTCTTCTCCAATTGTGCAACTGGCTGGATGAATACTAAGTCTGGTTCCAAAAATAACATTGGTTAATAATCGGCACGAGTAGAATGCTCCGTTTCCAATTTCGGTTAAATAATCTTGAATCAATGATACTTGTAATAAATTCACGCAGCCATCAAATGCACCTTCACCGATTACTCGAACGTCCAAACTGAGAGAACTTAATGAACAGCAATATGAGAATGCATACTCGCCGATTCTATCAATCAATCCACCAAATTCAACGTTTTCAAGACCGACGCAACAATAGAATGCATAATCACCAATAAATGCAAGGGAAGTTGGCATATTAACACTCTTGAGTTCATAGCATTCTTCAAACGCATTGCAACCAATGTATTGTGTATCATCAGGTAATATAACAGTCTCCAACGATGAGCATTCGGCAAATGAGAATGTGTAATTAGCGTGTTCACCATTACTGATTATCACAGTTTTTAAGGAATCTGGAACATCGCTATTATCGTTAACATATTCCTCAAATAAAGAACCTAAGAATCTGATATTTAGTCTAATTGGATCAGTCCAGTTGTCAGAAGTATATCTAGAATATAAGAATTCATCGTTATAAGCACCTCTACGAACCCATATATCACCTTCGGCTGGATTACTTGGGGCTGATGAGCCACTTGCCGTTGCTCTGATAGTATCGGAAGGATCCTTTTTAATGTTAAAGCTCTTATACCAATCGCCACCAACTCTATACCAGACATCACCAGTATTTGTATTAAT
This sequence comes from uncultured Caryophanales bacterium, assembly GCA_946401755.1. GTDB lineage: Bacteria > Bacillota_I > Bacilli_A > RFN20 > CAG-826 > RUG14515. The sequence continues at coordinate 2,604 of CAMIVH010000041.1, forward strand.
CCAAATCCAATTATCATCTTGGGCGTCATCAGAGCCGACAGGATCTCTATTTTCAGTTTCCGTTCGATATGATGGCGTGAATGGAAGATATGGAACTGAAATAGTCTTTAACGATGTACAGCCATTGAAGATAGCGTCATACATATCAGTTACAGAACTTGGAATAACCACTGTTTCTAGAGAAGTACAATTCTTAAAAGCATAAGATCCAATAAACATAGTTGTATCTGGAAGCGAAATAGCAACCAAATTAGAACAACCAGCAAATGCTCCGTCGTTCATTCCAGCGAAAGCCGAGCCATCCGCAAACGCAACATATTTAAGCGATGTGCAATTTTCGAAAGTATACATACCAAATGATTGAACTGACTTAGGCACAACAAATGTTTCAAGACTAGAACAACCACTAAATACATAATCGCTAAAGAATTCGACTGTTGGATTATCGCCAAAAGTAACATTCGTTAACGAAGAACAATCCTTAAAAGCACGGTCAAGGATAACGCTAACGCTATCAGGAACACTTATCGATTTAATGTGCGAACAGCCAGCAAAAGTATTGCTGTTCAAGATATACATACCACTAATGCTAATGTAAGTCCCTTTTGTGACAACAACATTCTTTAAGCTTGCAGGAACATAAGCATTGTTGCTGTTATAATCAACGGCACCAAAGATATGGCCAAAGTGAGTTGGGTCGCTTGGATCTGCCGCTTCGTAATCACTACCAGTGAATGGAAGAACGATGTTCTCTAAAGTATTCCAGCCTTGGAATGCGCCAAGACCAATATGTTTAACACCGTTTGGTATAACGACAGAAGTAAATCTTGCATCACCGCCACTGTAGTACAATAAGCCACTATCTGAGTCAAAATAATAACTACCATCTGCAACAATTGGTGGGACACCATGTCCAATAGTCGCGTTACCAGTTAGAGCCCAGTTATTGCTTTGGAGTGTAAAGATTTTGCCTGAATCGACATCAATATACTTATCTCCTTCTTGAGCTCCAGGAGCGCCATGACCAGCAAGTATTCTAATGTACCAGCAGTAACCGCCATCCCATGTCAAACATGTATATCCGTTATCAGTATCTGTATGATATTCTAAATCAATATAATAATCATTATTGTATGTATGTGAGTAAGTATCTTCATTGCCTACTGTGAATGGAGTAATTTTGCCTTTGACCCAAGTACCATTGGAAGCAAAATATAAGTCTTCTGTATCTTCGTCATAGTAGATGTCGCCATTTTCTAGTGGCGCAACAGTTGGCGCACCATGACCATGATTAATGTAAATATTAGTATCTTTCCAGCCATTACCGTCATGTAGTTGTAAAAATGTATTATATTGATTGATTATTGTAGCGCAATAATCTCCGTCGTGGCCGGCATCATCATCTGGCCAATAATCGATTATAGTAATCGTTAATTTACCTTTTCTCCAGACACCATTTTGTTTTGTATAAAAATCGCCGGTATTGACATCAATATAGAAGTTACCGTTCTTACTTTCTGGTGTTAAGATCGGATTGCCATGACCATATCTTATTTCATCGGCTACCAAACTAGAACCAACATTTAAGAAAGCATAATCACCAATTGATTTGAGACTGGTTGAGAAATTGAAATTCTTAAGACTTGTGCAGTCAGCAAATGCATAATCACCGATAACTGTAACACTATTTGAATTAGAAACTGTCTCTAAAGCAGCACAGCCTCTGAAGGCATAATCACCAATGGTTAACAAACCATCATTGAGTGGAGCACAAATTAGGCTAGCGCAGCCATCAAATGCGTGAGCACCAATATGTTTTAAAGTGCTTGGCATATTGATTGCTAATAAACTGGCTGAATTTGTGAAAGCATTATTACCGATAAAGGATGTGCCTTCTGGGATAACAATAGTTTCAATATTTGCGCAGTTTTTAAATGAATAGGTGTAGTCACCAGCTTGGCCGCTGATAACGACAGTCTTTAATGATGATGGAACTGTGGAGTTATCCTTGTTGCCAAACAAATAACCAACTGTCTTGACATTCATGCAGTGTGGATTGCCCCATGAACCATCGAAATATATCCAATAATAAGCATCTTGTATGCTTATATTGTAATAGTTGTCATAGTATGAATAACAAACATCACCGTTTTTGAAAGTGCCAGTTGGCATATCGTATCCACCATTACCATCCCATTCAGCGGTGTAGATATTAGAATCACTATTAAATTTGAGGTTGCCGATTTTTACAAAGCTTCCTGTTGCTGCATCACCAAACCAAACAAAGTAATCATATGTGCTTGTATTTAAGAAGACAAAGTCATAATTGTAATAATAGTAACTGGTATAGTCGCTACTTACTGGATCTCTATCTTCCGCCAAAGAGAATGGGAACGGATTGTCTACATCGTTTCCAGATATATAGCAAGCACCTTCTAGTGACTTAATGGTCAAAGCCACAAGTGATGATTGTGTGCCCGTAAAAATAGGACCTTCATAAGCAACACTGTTATTAACACAAGACTCTGGCTCAATGTAATAAAGAAGAGATGCACAGTTATAGAAACAGTTAACACCTAGTTTTTCAATACGGCTACCTTCTTCATAAGTGAAAGCTTTGAGGCCTGTACAACGACTAAAGGCACCGTAGTAAATCGTTTCAACATTCTTAGGAATAATTATTGATTCAATGCTATCGCAATATGAGAAAGCATCAGGTAAGATTCTTACTAGTTGACTATCGTTGCCAAAATTAATATTTACTAAGGAAGAACATTTATAGAATGCTTCAGCGCCGATAGTTTTAATCGAGCTTGGAATAGAAATACTGACTAATTTATCACATCCATAGAATGCGTAAGTTGGGATACGGTATTCATTAAATGAACCTAAACCATAAACATCGAATTCGTTTTCGAGAGTGCTGTCATAGCCAGTGAAGTGAGTACCTACAGTCACCACAACAGTTTTTAAACTGTTAGGCATGTATGTACTGCTTTCATAATAACGTTCAGCACCAAAGATATAAGAGAAATGCATTTCATCATCGTATCGGCAATCTCTCTTTTGACCGGTAAATGGAAGAACAATGTTCTCTAAATGATCCCATCCTTGGAATGCACCTAGACCAATTGATGTGATTGTGTCTGGAATAACAAGAGTTGTAAAAGCATCACAATCTTTGAAAGCATAATTACCAATTTGTGTTAAACCAGTTGATATATTAATGCTCTTGAGGTTTGTACAACCATCAAAGGCATGAGCGCCAATATTGTCTAAAATGGTGTTGTCTGCAAATGTGACTATTTTTAATGATGTACAACCTTTGAAGGCATTGTCATCAATTGTGTAGACATCTTTTGGAAGGCTGATGTGTTCAATATCAGCACAACCCATAAATGAGTCTTCTTGAATGAAATAGCGGTCATATGTTTGATTATATGAACCTTTAGTAATCACCACTGTTTTGAGATTACTTGAAGTATCGTTATTGAATGTATCGAAAGTCGCGTTGCCGTTTGGACTGACAAAGATGTAGGCAAATTTCGCAAATAAGATATTAAGATTACCAATCTTATGCCAGACGTTTGGATCGGTGTTATCAATTTCATAGAAATCGTAGTTATCGACATCAACATAGAAGCTATTACCTGATGCAGGTGTTGGAGCACCATGACCATAAGTAATATCTCCTGGTGTAGATTCACCAATGTGGACAAATTGTAATTGACTATACCACTTACCGTCTATTTTTCTAAAAATCTTATCGTTTGTGGTGTCCACGAGAAGGTCATTATCGTTGCCAACACTATTATCTGGTTTACCACCGATTTCGATATTATCGTCAGTTAAGACATCGCCCATCCATGAATAGGAAGCACCAGCGAATGGAAGAGAGATAGATTCTAATGATGTACAACCATGGAAGACACCTCTACCTAAATCTTTGATGCTGTTTGGAAGAGCAATAGAAGTTAATGATGTACAGTCTTGGAAAGCATATTCATGAATGACTTTAATGCCTTCGTTGAAGAATGCATATTTCAATGATGTACAACCATTAAAGGCATTAAGATCAATTCTTTGAATATTACCAGGAATCACAATGGATTCTAATGATGTGCACTTATAGAACATTTGTTGACTAATAGTGTCCATATTATTAGAGAATCTCACTGAGGTAAGTGCACTACATTCTTGGAATACACAAATACCAACAGAAGTGACTGAATCTGGAAGATAGACACTCTTAAGAGATATATCATTAAAGAAGCATTCCTTACCAATTGTGGTTAAACCTTCTGGTAAATAAACTGTTTCTAATGATTGGCAGTTTGACACTGCATAATCACCAAGAGTATTAACACTATTTGGCAACACTAAATTCACTAAAGAAGAGCAGAGTGAAAAAGCGCTCATATTAATCGTACTTATAGTGGAAGGTAATGAAATATTCTTTAAAGAACGACATTCATTAAACGCCTTTAATCCCACAGAAGAAGCTGTACCATTAATCACAATAGTTTCAATGTTAAAGCATTTATAGAAAGCATTTGAAACAATGTTACTAGCGTTATTAATAATTACAGTTTTTAAGGAATATGGCACATAAGTATGGTTTTCGGCATAAATAGTTGTACCAAAGATATACCCGATATTGTTATAGGAATTATCGCTACCATTATCTTTACCGATGAATGGGAGTGAAATGCTTTCTAATCTGCTATTAGAGTTAATGAGCATTTCACCAGTATTGGTATTGATAAACACAACATTTAAATTATTGGAGCTAGCAGAAGCTGCGGCTGGGTTAGTTGTGCCACTAGCGAAACTATAATGGATGGTATCTTTTAATGCCCAATCATTACCTGTACCGTTACGCACATAGATATGACCAAAGTGATCAAGATCAGTACAAACAAAGATATCACCGTCCGTACCCGTCGTTGTTCTATTAGCAAACACATCAACAACGATGGAAGTAGCGTTTGAAGAATATG
>CAMIVH010000042.1 GCA_946401755.1 uncultured Caryophanales bacterium
CTGTTTATGCTTTGAAATTAGACCACGGTCTAGAAAAAGTTCATATCAAGCATAAATACGATGAATTAATTGCCACTGAAAACGCTAAACTTGCGGCCTTAAAAGAAGGTCAACAAGCTGATGCCGCCGAAACACCTGAAGAAATCAATCAAAAGATTGTTGAATTAAAAGCAGGTAAAGCCGGTGAATTAAAAGAAGCCGATGAAAGATATGCAGCTAAGAAAGCTGAAATCTTAAAAGAAGCTGAAGTTAAGAAAGCTGTTAACAAGGAAGAATTAGTCAAAGTTAAAAGAAACTTTGATAAGAGAATTGCTGAAGCTAAGGCTACAAAGAATGCTAACAGCAAAGAATTAAAGGCTAAATATAAGCCAATCATCGCGGAAGCTAAAGCTAAATATTTAGCAAAGAATAAAGAAGCTAACGCGAAAATCGCGGAAGTTAAAAAACAATACCGCGCAGAATACGAAGCAGATCTTAAGAATGGTGTCGATAAAAAGACCGCCAAGAATAAGTATGTTTCTAAGATTAAGATTACCAAAGCCGAGGCCAAACAAAGAGCGCTTAAGGTTATGGAAGAAGTTGGTATCCCATTCCCAGAAAGAAGATTCAGACAATATCCATTTGAATTCTCTGGTGGTATGAGACAACGTATCGTTATTGCTATCGCATTAACCGCTAACCCAGACATCTTAATCTGTGACGAACCAACAACTGCTTTAGACGTGACCATTCAAGCCCAAATTCTTGAATTAATTAACCGTTTAAAAGCAGAAAGAAACATCTCTGTTATCTTCATTACTCACGACTTAGGTGTTGTCGCCAACATGGCGGACCGTGTCGCAGTTATGTATGCTGGTAAAATCGTTGAATATGGTAAAGAAGAAGAAATCTTCTATGATCCAAAGCATCCATATACTTGGGCGTTATTATCATCTATTCCTGACGTGGATAGTAAGGAAAGATTGGAAGCCATTCCTGGTACTCCACCAAACCTTGTCTTCCCACCAAAGGGTGATGCCTTCGCTTTACGTAGTAAATATGCGATGAAGATTGACTTCAAGAAAGAACCTCCATATTTCAAAGTTAGTGATACTCACTATGCTGCTACTTGGTTATTAGACCCAAGAGCACCAAAAGTGGAAATGCCTGCTATTGTTAAAACTCGTATTGAAGCATCATTAGCAGCCCATAAAGCTAGAGAAGCTCAAAAAGCAAAAGCTAAGAAGGAGGACAAATAACTATGGCAAATAGAAAAGTTACTTATCTTCCAGAATTAGTGGATAACAAAATTGAATTATCAGTCAGACACTTAAAGCAATTCTTTAAGTTCGGACATGGTAAAAACGCTTTCGTTACTAAAGCCGTTCACGATATCAGTTTTGATATCAAAAAAGGTGAATGCTTCGGTGTCGTTGGTGAATCTGGCTGTGGTAAAACCACAACTGGTAGAACTTTAATCAGATTATATAAGGCGACATCTGGTTCTGTTTATTTCAAAGGTTACCGTGTTGTTGCGGGTAGCAGATGGAATGAAAAAGAAATCAAATGGAAGAGAATCAAAGCTCGTCGTAAGATCAAAGAATTAACTAACGAGATGAACGAAAAGATTCGTGTACTCGCTGATGAACAAGGTAATAAAGAATTTGTTGAAAGCGAAACCGCGAAGATTAAAGCACAGTACAACGCCCAAATCGAACAAATCAAAACCGATTTAGCGGCCTTAATCAAAGAGCAAAAAGAAAAGATTGCTCAACATAACTACGACAACAAACACGTTGATAAGAAGTTAATGAGCAAAATGCAGATGATCTTCCAAGATCCTGTTGACTCTCTTGACCCACGTATGACTGTTGAAGACATCATTCAAGAAGGTTTACATATTCAAGGTCAATACAATGCCTTTGAAAACTCTCAAAAAGTGAGAGAAGCCTTAATCAGGGTTGGTTTATTACCAGAATACGCTTCCCGTTACCCACACGAATTCTCTGGTGGTCAACGTCAACGTATTGGTATCGCTAGAGCCTTAATTATGAATCCAGACTTCCTTATCTGTGACGAACCAATTTCTGCTCTCGACGTCTCTATTAGAGCGCAAATCATCAACTTACTTAATAACTTAAAAGAAGAAATGGGCTTAACCATTATGTTTATCGCTCACGACTTATCTGTTGTTAAGTACTTCTGCGATAGAATCGCTGTTATGTATTTCGGTAATATTGTTGAGTTAGCAAGTAGTGATGAACTATTCGCTCACCCATTACACCCATATACTAAAGCGTTACTCTCTGCGATTCCAAAGCCAGACCCATTAAGTGAAAAGGAAAGAAAGAGATACATCTATGTTCCTGCAAATGAACATGATTACTCCATGGAAGCTCCAAAGCTTACTGAAATCACTCCTGGACACTTCGTTATGGCGAATACCGAAGAACTCGAGAAATATCGTAAAGTTCTAAACGAAAAGAAATAAGACCAGCATCAACTGGTCTTTTCTTTTATTCTTTATCTTGATTTTCTTCTTTTGGCTTACGGTTCATTAATTTCTTACGATAAATGAGCCCAAACACGCCTCCAGAGACGAGTAAGAACGATCCTACATAAAATAATGGGATTGTTGCTTGATACGCCTTATATGGCTTAAATGATAGGGCAATATCATATGTGCCTTGTTTTAAGGTGAACGCGATTAAGCCATCAACGTTTTGCACCTTACTAATGGTCTTACCATCTTGTTTAACTTCATAGGTATCGTAATAGAACTGTGGGAACTGCACTAAAGCGGTTTCACTGGTGATATTGACATGGAATTTATTATTAGGAGAATTGTATTCGTAGATTTCAACGTCTCCGCTTCCTTCTAAGACACTTGGCTTGATATAACTTTCTAAATCATAGATGTAGTCTCTTTGTGCCCAAACACGATTTCTCACGTTGTAATACAAAGTATTAGTATACTCAGATCTATATGTATCATTGTAGAACACTTGTGGAATCATTTCGTTTTGCGCACCAGAATACTTGATTTCTTTTGCAAATTGTTCTCCATCGTTAACGATAATAGCGGTAGGGTTATGTTCAAAGATGACTCTCTTTTCAAGAGTACCCATAGTCACAGTCATTAAACCACAGGCAATAACGGAAACAATGGTGAGCGCAATCTTATTTGTTTTAAGACGTGAGAAGATTAAAGAAACAAGCATCGCAATCAAGAATGAAAGCATGCTATACATTCTCCATGGGAATTGACCTTTATACATAATAGGTGGCACTAGTTTCCAGGCCCATGGGACAAAAATAAGCGCTAAAGTAATGATTAAAGCAACAATTAGGAAATATAAATCAACACTCTTATATAAAGGAACATACTTTTCAGAACTATCAGGCAACTTCTTAACTAAGAATGAAATAAAGAAGTAAAGAATTAATGAAATAATGACCGCTAAATAGATTTCGATTCTCACTTGGAAAATGATTGGACAAATAAAGGCCGCGATACAAGCAGCTGGATGCTTATACCACTTACTATATTTAGCGTTAGTTAATAACTTATCCACTAAGATGGCTAATACCATGGAGATGATATAAACAACAGTGCTAAACGTTAAAGTGGAAATGCTATCTTTAGCCCAAACAGGATCGCCATCACGGCTACCAATGAAGATATAGTTAATGAAACCACTGAATTGGAACGATCTCTTTGTGTCATTTGAAATGAATTCATATGTAGTCCACTGTCTTTCATCATCGGAAATGTTATAGATTTCTGAAGATTCATAATGTTGGCTATTTAAAACATAGAAAAGAACGCACATTATAATAATAATGACCGCCGCTCCCATTGAGATAAGCGCGCGTTTATCACGGAACTTAGCAATTACACCTTTAATGTTAAATAAGACATATAAAAGACCAAATAAAACAGTGATTAAAGCGGTAAATGGGTGAGATAAGACAATAAGAATCGCGCCACTAGCGAATACGACATATGGCTCAACATGATATTCTTCATCGTGAATGAAACTATATACACCATAGAAGACCATTGGAATAAGTGCCATAGCGACAGTTTCAGCGTATGCACATCTCGCTAAAGCACAGAAGATACGGTATGGAAGTAAAAGAAATACGATAGGGCAGACAATAGCAATAGCTCTACGGCCGTTTGACATCTTAAGGGCTAGTTTGTACATGTAGATGCCCCCTAATATCGCGGAAGCGAAGATCATGAACTTTAAGCCATCAGATGGACTAGCACCTAATCCTCTAAATAAATATGTATAAATAGCCGCACCATAATGGGTGACTGGACCATAATAAGCGTAGTTATATAAAGCAAAGCCCCCAATGAATAGGTGATTCGTGGAATAACCAAAATAACCATGGTCAAAACCATAGATTAAATCGTTAACCATACCGAGATGGAAACCAATATCATCGCCCGCTGCAAGTCCATTACAGACATAAACAAAGCATGAAAGAATAGATGCAATAATGATTACTACATATGGGAAGAACTTCTTGAATAGATTGATAATGGAGTCTTTCTTAACCATGATTTAATATCTTATCATTTGCTTTATATTTATAAAAGCGCTTTATAACCTCTGCTAATAAGACGATTTATTTTTAATAAACTGCTACAAAAAGTTATTATCTTTCTTTTTGATATATGTTATCCTTCTAACCAGAGAAACATGAAAAGAGTCATCGGATTATCAGCCCTTCTAATTATCTATTCTGTTGCCTTTGTGGCGGCTATTTTTTCTTTCCAACTATTTGAAAGACTAGGGCTTCATGATTATCTATCCATTCTTTTAGCGGATGTTATAGCCACAGTAATAGTGTGGGCCAGCGGTGTAATCTTAAAAACCGCTTCTGCATATGACCCTTATTGGTCACTTCAAACATTAGCGATTTATCTTTGCTTATTATTTAAATATCAAAACTGGCATGTTGGCACAATTCTCTTACTAGTGGTTATCTCTTTATATTCATTCAGATTAACTTTGAACTTTATTTTAGGATTCCATTCCTTATCATATGTTGACTGGCGTTATAAGATGCTCAAACAAAAAACTGGAAAATTTTATCAAGTTGTTAACTTATTAGGTATCTGTATGTTTCCAACTTTAGTGGTCTATGCTGCTTCTTTGCCAGCGATGGCATATGCTTCTGTTACTGCTTTTTCAATGTTAGATGTGATTGGCTTATCAATTATCGTCCTAGGTGTTTTACTTGAATTGATTGCTGATTTGCAAATGAAGAAGTTTGTAAAACAAAGAACAGATCGCTCCCAAGTTTTAGATAAGGGTTTGTGGAGATATTCAAGACATCCTAACTATTTAGGAGAAATTTCTATTTGGTTTGGTGTCGCTTTGACATTAATTATTTCACATTTTAACTACTGGTTCTTTATCGCGGGAGCGGTTGTTAACTTATTGATGTTCTTATTCATTTCTATCCCAATGGAAGAGAAACATTTCAAGGATTATAAACCAGATTACGAACAATATAAAAACGATACCTCTATGTTATTAATTCTCCCTAAGAAGAAGTAATAATCCCCTAAAAATAGTGGAAATACCCCAAAAAGTTATATAATTATAAGGTTTTAAGGGGTGACACTATGAATAAGTATTCGAAGTTATTTACTATTTCTTTATTAAGTTTAGCCATCACATCATGTGATCTTTTAGGCGGTCTTACTGGTAAAAGTAAGAACTACTCTAATTATGAAGATTACTTTACACAAGAGCTCAAATATGAAAAGAGCACCGATATGGCATCATTTAACAAAGCTGTTGATGAGGGTGCCTATTGGTGGAGAACATATGAAGGTAAGAGCAGTATTACTTACTACAGTGAAAAGAACTGGTCTATTTCATTTAATAATAAAGAAGATGATAAAACCGCTAGTTCAATCTATTTCTTAGATGGTAATAGAATCTATTTCGGCGAAAAAGATGGTAAACGCTATTTCCAAGATATCGATTATACTTGCACTGATGGTGAAACTTATTGGTTGCTTGGTTCTTCAATTAATATTTCAGAAGAAAAACAAAAACAACTGCAAGTTCATAAATATGAAGATAACTCCGGCTACTTAGTGCTCGCTTATGAAAAATATTTGTTCTATATCAACGCTGATTTCACTGAAATCTATGTTAATGAAAAGAACACTAAAACATTCACTAATATTAACGGCAATAAAGTAATCCCAGACTGTGAATTATTAACCACCTATTTAGCGGTTAATAAAGAAGACAAACGTTTAACATTACCTGCTCCAGAAGGTAAAGATATTGAAATCTGGCATGGTAAAAGTTATTACAAAGAACAAATGTCGCATTATACAGCTTATCTTGCTGATGTCGAACCAGCGGAATACGCTGAAACATTAAAAAAGAATGGTTATACCGTTATTCGTTCTTATGAAGATCCATTCTACGCCTTCTATACCACTGATGGTGGCTATTGGTATTGCTATGATGAAAAAGCAGAAGTGGAATTATTAATAAGTGCTAATCATTATCTCTATGTTGATAATATGGGCAAATCATATGGTCCATTCCATAACACCTTAATCTGGTTCTATAAGATGAATAAAGGTTACTTTGGTGAAGATAAACAAAATACCAAAGATGATTGGACTGATAGTGATAAAGAAACAATGAACTCTTGGTATGATGGTAAACTCAATGTCGTTATTCCATTTGTTAAATTAGGCAGTGATTACTCAATGCCTAATCAGATGACAAGGGCTCATGAAGGTCTATTAGATGGAACATTAAGCCAAGATCAAAAGTGCTACAACATCTATGATAGAAGCAAGGTCTACTACTTAGATGGTTATGACCAAGTCCTCGAGGCTAATGGCTATCATAAATATGAATATGGCTTTGATGTCACAAGCAATTATAGTGCAAGAGGCTCTTTCACTAAGACTGAAGATTGTAAGTACGCTGAATGTTATATCAATACTGAAAAGAATGTTGCTATTAAGTTTTACTTCGATGTTAATAATGGTAATACCATTAGAGTCTTCAAACTTGATGAAATGAAATCCTTCAATTCTGATAACTATTAATAAAAAGAAAAAAATAAAAGAGTGGTGCGAGACCACTCTTTTTGAATTGTATTTTGATTATTCAGCAGGAACTGGCGCTCTACCAATAGCTTCTCTAATTTTGTTGAGTTCGACTAAGGCAGCAGCATCCTTTTCATCTTGTTTTTCTTTACGAGCTTTAGCTTTTTCTTCCATGGCGATCTTTTGATCAGCACTCATGGCATCAAGCTTAGCTTGTTTCTTAGCTTCAGCAGCAGCTTTCTTATCAGCAGCTTTTTGATCGGCTTCAGCTTTCTTAGCTAAGAACTTAGCGTTCTCTTCTTCGAAGTTGAGGCCTTTCTTTTCACATGCTTCTTTAAGTTCTGCGACTCTAGCTTC
>CAMIVH010000043.1 GCA_946401755.1 uncultured Caryophanales bacterium
TAATGGAAGGTTAAATAGTCAGCGCCTGTTTTAGCGAACTTTTTAACGAAGCTCATTGGGTTTTCAACCATGAGGTGAACATCCTTAACGAAGTCGATATCTCTAAACAATTTTTCAAAGAAGATATTACCAAAAGAAATATTCGGAACAAAGTGACCATCCATGACATCTAAATGAATCCAAGTGCCTCCAGCATCTTTGATCTTTTTTAATTCATCTTCTAAGTGCAAATAGTCACACACTAGAATGGATGGGGAAATAATTATACTTTTCATTTTGAATACCTCTCTTTTTTAAAAATTGCTTCTTCTGATAACTTTTTATAACATTCATAGGCGAGATTGGAAATCTCACCACATTGAACCTTCTCTTTTACTAAACACCTATTCTCGCTTAAATGCAAGCAATCCGCAAAATAACATTTATTATATAAAGTTGTAAAACCTGGATAGAAGGCAGCAAGGTCTTCTTTATAGAGATTTAGTTCTAAAGATGAGAATCCTGGAGTATCTGCAATATAGCCACCTTGATATGGTAAAAGGATGACTTCTTTAGTTTGGTGTTTACCTCTACCTAGGGCCATTGAATATTCTCCAATTGCTCTTTCAAAGTTACTGTCGATAGCGTTAATTAAGGAAGATTTACCGACACCAGTTTGGCCCATAATGCAGCTCACTTCATCCTTAAATAAAGCCTTCACTTCTTCGAGTCCTTCTTTGGTTTTATTGCTGATAAAATAGGTCTCAACATTGACACTAGAAAAGACATCCTTTATCTCTTTTAGCATCGCTTCATCATGCTCTTTATCAATCTTCGTAACCACTAGTTTTGCTTTGATGTTATGCATATTAGCGTAGGTTAGATATTTAAACGCTAGTAAATAGGAAAACTCCGGTTCTTTAAGGGAGAACACTAAGATGATTTGACTAATATTAGCAATCACTGGTCTTTTTAAAGCGGAGCTTCTTGGATAGATGGTTTCTATCACCATTTCATCAGGATTAAATTCCACAATATCACCTACGACTGGTTTAACACCTTGGTTACGGAATATACCACGTGGTTTGGTTTTATAGATAACCCCTTCCGCTTCTACAGCGTAGAGACCACATGTAATAGCAACAATTAATCCCTTCATTATTTAAATCCAAAGATCCTCGAAATAAGTGGTTTCTTTTCTTTTAAAAGTTCTGGATGATTACGGATTTCTAATAAGTCATCGTAGAATTCATCTGCACCTTTATAACGATCGCTTAAGCGTTTTCTTGTCGCATTAGCGATAATCTTTTCAATTTCTTTAGGGCAGTTTGGCACATACTTTTTAACCAGAGGGAATTTCTCTTTGACGTGCGCCACTGCAACATTAACTGGTGTGTCCTTATCAAATGGGACATGACCGGTTAGAAGTTCATAGAAGGTCACACCAGCAGCATAGATATCTGATTGGATAGAGGCTGGTTTACCTTGAGATATTTCTGGGGCCAAGTAATGGACTGAGCCCACGATTTCACTAGTTTTGGTAAAACTATCATCCATACCTTCGGCTTGAGCGATACCAAAGTCCCCTAGTTTAATGGTGCCATCAGGCATGACGTAGATGTTTTGTGGTTTGATATCACGGTGGATGATGTTGTGTTGATGGGCATAAAAAAGCGCGGATGTTAGTTGCAACATATAACTCACCGCTTCAGCGATTGGAATAGATGTTCTAAAGTCGAGCATGTCTTTCATGGTTTGACCGCGTACATACTCATTAGCAATATATGGACGACCTTCAATTGTGCCGTGGTTAAAAACCTTAACGATGTTAGGATGATTTAAACTAGAGGCAATTGTGGCCTCATTTTGGAAACGACGAAGATTGATTGGGTTTTTCATGACGTCTTCCCTTATCATCTTAATTGCCACTTTACGTCTATTAATAATATCGGTGGCTTCATAGACTTCCGCCATACCACCATGACCGATTCTTGCTTCAATACGGTAGCGTCCGTCAACGAGGGCACCAATTTTGATTGTACTCATTATTCTTGTGCCTCCCAGATGACGACGGCGATATTGTCACTACCACCATTTTTATTGCCAATGGCAATAAGTTCATCGACTTTTTGTTCGACTGTGTCTTCGCCTTTTAAAACTGAGGCGATATCATTAACAGGCACATTGTTATATAAGCCATCACTACATAAGAGCACGGTCTCACCCATATACGGGAATGATTTCACATCCACGCTAGCGCTTGGATAGACACCTAACGCGTTCATAAGGACGTGTCTTTTTGGATGGGTTGAAGCTTCTTCTTGATTGATTTGTCCGGTTCTCAATAAGTAGCCAACATATGTTTGGTCTTCCGACATTTGGGTGAATTCACGTCTGTTTCTCAAGAAGTAACAGCGAGAATCACCAACATGGCCTAAGATAGCAGTATCTTTGATGATGAGTAATAAGGTAATTGTGGTACCCATACCATGATAAGACTTGTTACTTTGTGATTGTTCATAAATGGACTTATTAGCCTCACGGATTACTTGACCAACCCAGAGTTTCGCAAAGTAACGGTTTAGGAAGCCTTTACGGCTTTTAAATGATGTCGTAATTGTATTAATCGCTAGAGATGAGGCTAAGTCTCCTTTATTTTGACCACCCATACCATCACAAACAACGAGTAAAACATTACCCGAAGCATTGATCATGGCAGCAGCTTGGTCCTCATTACTCAAGCGGATTCTTCCAATGTCAGTTTTATATGAGAAGCGACCAGATAGATATCTACTATTCATTTCTGTTCTCCTCTTCTACTTTGGCTTTTAATTGACCGCATGCAGCGTCAATATCACTACCAAATTCTTTTCTAATTGTGGCGGTTACTCCACCTTTCATTAGATAGTCTAAGAAAGCGTGGACACGGTTACCGCTTGAACGATGGAATTCTGGGAACTTATTTGTCTCATTGTATGGAATGAGATTAACATAGCCCATTGTTCCTTTAATCAGTTTAATCAACTGTTGAGCGTGCTCTTTAGTGTCATTAATACCTTCTAAAAGAAGATATTCATAAGTCACTCGACGCTTAGTTTCTTTTTCATAATAACGCACCGCTTCCATGACTTTATCCAAAGGATAAGCACGGTTAATTTTCATCAGTCTACTTCTTAGCTCATCGTTAGGTGCGTGTAAAGAGATGGCTAAGTTAGTTTGCAAATGTTCATCAGCGTATCTATAGATGTTTTCAACGATACCACATGTCGAGATGGTAATGTGACGAGCACCAATGGCTAAGCCTTTTGGATGATTTAAGATTCTGATGAAATCTAAAACGTTATCATAGTTATCAAATGGTTCACCTGTTCCCATCACAACGACATGGGTAACATGTTGACCTTTATTTTCTTCTTTGAGAAGTTTGTTGATTAGTAAGATTTGTCCCATCATTTCTTCTGGGGCTAAGTTTCTTTGTTTGCCAAGAATACCACTAGAGCAGAAAGAACAACCCATATTACAGCCTACTTGGCTAGACACGCATACTGCGCAGCCATATGAGTAACGCATCAAAACGCACTCGACTTTATAGCCGTCTTTAAGTTCCACGAGGAGTTTGATGGTACCATCTTTACTCACTTGTTTTGTATAAACAGTTGGTAAGTCTAAGCAGTACTTTTCTTTAAGAACTTCACGGAATGATTTAGAAATGTCACTCATCTCATCAAAGGATTCCGCTTTCTTTTCGTAAATCCATGAGTAAAGTTGCGTGGCGCGGTAAGGCTTTTGCCCTTCCTCCTCCATCAGCTTGATGAGTTTATTCATTTCTAATCCGTAAAGATTAATCATTCTTTTTGGCCTTTTTTAATGCTGCAAAATAATAGGAACCACCATATTTCTTATATGGGAAATAGATTTTGTCTCTCACTAAAGTGAAGTTTTCATTATTAGCGAGGAATTCATTAACAATATTAATTGTTTCTTTCTTTGAAAGAGTGTCCACAAGATAGAGGAGATAGCCGTCTTCTTCAACTTGGGCAGCTGCTTCAGATAAAGCAACCTTTTGATTAGCGATTAATTCATCGAGTTTTTCAAAATTGAAACGGAGGAAATAATCAGGTAAAAGTTGTAAGAGATTGAATCTACTGCTATCAGGCATCACAACGAATGTATGCACAGGCTTAGATAAGCATGTGATGATCGCGGAAGCTTGGGCTTCATAAACATTAACACCTTTGATTTGGTTCTTGTTAAGGAAGTTTCTAGCGTTAGTAGCGGTCGCTAGATTACCAGCGATGAATTCAACACCAGAAATGCTTTCTTTTCTCGAAAGAAGGTCGATGAGTAAGTCGTTTGGAAATTCGGTATAGATGGCTAAGCCTCTTAACATATCGACATCGCCTTCATCGAGCATTTCTTTGAACGCTAAAGCGTATGGAGTGGCAAGTTCTTTTTCATTGACTTCATGGTTTTTGAATTTCCCTTCGCCTTTGAATAAGGCCATACCATTAACGCCTTCAATTCTTTCGAATTCAGGGTATTTATTGAAGAAGTATTCGTCTTCAATTTTCTTGTTATCAATTCTTAAAACTACAGGAGCAGGTTTGCTATTAGCCTTTAAGGCTTTACCAACAGCAATGTGGCCAAACTGTTTGTTCCACATCTTAATGATTTCCACAGGTGTGTTATAGCGGTAAGAAAGGAATTCGAATGAACCGACTTCAATGTTTTCTGGGACAAGTTTCTTCTCTTCGAGGAATGGTTCAATGAAGTCTTTAGCCTTCACATCTTCGTCTTTAAGATATTGTTGGGCTTCTTTGTTACATTCTTCTTGGTCGAGTTTCTTAATGAATAAAGCATTGCTAAAAGCAATCATTAAGGCAATCGCACCAAGGCTTTCTAATTCGGGATACTGTTTACTAATGATGTTAGAAAGAACTAGATAATGGCGAAGTACACATCCGACCATCGCGGATATATTCGCTTTATCCTCCTTAGAAACTTCATTCTTTTTGAAAGCTTGCTTTAGGGCAAGAGAAAACGGTGTGTTTTCGTTAATGATTCTGTTTAGGATATCCCTAGCTAAAACTTGTGGAGTCATAATGACCTCTCCTGATGACGTTTAGTCCTTGTTGAAATCACGGAAGATATCGCCAGTGAAGATTTCGTCTTCATCTTCGCCCTCTTCCATATCTTCATAGTCCTCATTAGCAACGTCGACGAGATTATCACTGGCAATAAAGCGTGGATAATTGTCGTTAAATTTGCTGTAGCGATCATCTTGCGAATAATAGTAAAATTCAAGAATTTTATTAATCGCGACATCGCCGATACTTTCTAAAATTAAATGCGCTACTTGGTCTTGCAAGACAGCGACTTTCTTTGGTGCGTGGACATGAATGATGATATTCCAGGAAGTTTGTTCCACTCCGTTATGGAAGACCATGTTTTCTGGAGCCACGAATAAAATTTCGTCTTCGCTTAACTCATAAAGTTTGGCTAAATTTGGAGTCATTTCACGAGATAAACGACCGACTACAAATTGATCTAAACCGTAAATGGTAATAGTAATCATATAAAATACCTCATGAATTAGTATAATACAGACGTTACATTTTTAGAATTAAAAATTGTAAGGATCGATAGTGACATACTCCCACACTTTAAAGAAGCGGGGGTTTCTTACTCGAGGAATCTAGTGATTCCAGCATAAATAAGCTATCCGGATGTGTCCCATCCTTTGTAAGCATTTCAATTCCCTTACTTAGAATATTTTTTGCGGCGTTTATATCTCGATCGTGAACCGTTCCACATTTTGGACAAGCCCATTTTCTAATGCCAAGGTCTTTGGTGATTGAGTTTTTATATCCACACGTTGAACACAATTGACTAGATGGATAATCATTAGGGACTTTAATGATTCTCCTTCCGTACCAATCTGCTTTGTAAATAAGCATAGAAATGAATCTAGACATAGAAGAATCAGCAATATTTCTTGCATATTTGGATTTTTTTATCATGTCTTTAACTTTCAAATCTTCAATACAAATGACTTGGTTTTCATCAATTATATGTTTTGAAAGCTTATGGAGATAATCGTTTCTTTGGTTGTTAATATGGCGATAAATTATCGCAACTTTAATTCGTTGCTTGTTTCTATTGTTACTACCTTTAACCATCTTAGATAGTTTTCTTTGTTCTTTCGCTAATTTGGTTTGTGATTTAGTTAAATATTTGTTGTTCTTGTATTTCTTACCATTGCTATCGATAATTAAGTGTTTCACACCTAAATCTAGACCAACTATCTTATTCTTTGGCTCAATTTGTTTATTCTTTTCTTCAACTAATAAAGCAACGTAGTACTTGTTATCACATGTTTTAGAAACCGTGACTGATTTAATCCTTCCATCAAAATCTCGATGCTTCTTAATTCTAATCCTCGGACACTTAAAAAGTGACAAAAGATACTTTCCGTTTTCAGAGAATTTGATTTTTCCATTTACGTTATTCGTTGTGTAGCTTTGATCGTTTCTTTTGCCCTTAAACTTTGGAAATCCACATTTGCCGCTGAAGAATTTTTTAAAAGCGGTATTTCTATTCATTTGAGCGTTGCATAAGGCCATTGAATCAACTTCTTTTAAAAACGAGTAATCTTCCTTATATGAAGCAGGAGTGATGTTTTTAAATTTACCAGTGCTTTTATATATCTCATTCATGTCATCAAGAGACTTATTATAAAAGAAACGAACACACCCAAAACATTTAGCAAAGAATACTTTTTGCTCAGTGTTAGGATAGATACGATACTTATAAGCAATTCTTTTCATAATTTTGGGTAAAACAAAAGGGATATAAAAACTAAGTTTGTTTTCATACCCCTAATTACTTTCCTACTTATAGTATATCAATTTATTGATATTTTCTCAACAAATATTTTAAATTTTTTATTGATGGTTACAGGACAATAATGCTAATTGGTATGCTTGCAATTCACCTCATCTTTGAAGATGTCCATCAGCTTGATGCGTTACTTCTGGTTACTCTATGTTAATCAGTAATTCGTAAGCACTGTTATAGGCAAATAGCTCCTGCATCTTGAGGAGAATATCGTGTGCTTTTTGAGGGTTTTTAAATTTGATTAAAATGGCTCTAACATGTAGACCCATATCAAATGGAATATATGGAGTGGATGGTCCTAAGATTTGTCCATCATCTAAAAATTCATCGTTTAAGAAATCAACAATTCTAATCGTATTTTCGATAACTGTTTCTTCGTTTTTACCACGTATTGTGACACTCGCTAGATAGGCATATGGAGGATAAAATTGTAGTTTACGCATTTCCATCTCTTTACGATAGAAAAGTTCATAGTCTTGTCTTGCCGCAAATGTAATCGCATAATGGCTTGGTAAATATGTTTGGATAATTGCCATACCTGGCTTTTCTTTTCT
>CAMIVH010000044.1 GCA_946401755.1 uncultured Caryophanales bacterium
TTTCTGGTAACTTATTAGAAATCTTCAAAGATGTCTTAGAAGTTGGTAATGATGTCACTGTTTCACCAAGTGGTGTTTCCGCTGAATCATTATTAATTAAAAAGATTGTTGTTTCCGGAAAGTAAGCATTAATCAAAACAAATTAGACCGTAGTTAATACGGTCTTTTTTTATTTTGTTTATTCGTATATAATGTGCGTGCTATGAAAAAGAAAATCACATCAATAATCGTTGCAGCCTTTGCTTTAATTTTGTCTGGCTGCACTGGTAATACACAATCATCAAGTATTGCCCCAAGTACTCCAAGTACAACAAGTGAAGTAAGTAGTAATCCAAGCAGTGATACTTCTACTTCCGCTACAAGTTCTAACACTTCCACATCCACTACTACAAGTTCTTCTACAGTAATTAGTAGCAGTTCATCTTCCACCACTAGCTCATCATATATACCTAGTGGAGACACTAAATGGAATATCAACATATCCTTAAGAGGTGCAGAATTTAGAAACGCCTTACAAAAAATTATGGCAGGCAAAAAGACCAAAATAATTTCGTACAGTGAATGTTTAGGTGTCGGCGCTAAAGCAGCAGCATATCCAAATGCCAATTCATCAACATTCGTGCCTTTCTATCATGATTCTACTTTAATCACCACTACTAGTGATTGTAATAGAGAGCACACTTGGCCAAATTCTAGAGGAAGCGGAGAAAGTGGTCCAGGTGCTGATCCATTTATCATTAGACCAACATTAAAGAGTGAAAATAGTGACCGTTCAAACTATTTCTATGGCACTAGAGGTAAATCTAATAAAGAATGGGATCCAGCATCATGTGGTTTTGAAGCCGCACGTGGTGAATCCGCTAGAGTAATTCTCTACGCTGCCACAATGTACTATAAGAGCCATGGTTTCTCACTCTCTAATAATCCACAAGATGCCACTAGTTTAAAGACAATGGGTACTCTTTCTAACTTATTAGCGTGGAATACTGCTTACGCTCCAACACCAATTGAAATCCAAGTTAATAACTATTTAAGCAATAATGGTTATGGTCGTAATCCATTTGTCGATCATCCAGAATATGCTTCTTATATTTGGAATAACAATGGTTTAATCGGTGGCGAAATCCCACCTAGTGAAGATGACTTCAAAAATGGTTTAAATATCGAAAGTTCACTTAGCAATTTAGATGGTAAAGAATATGTTATTGCTTCTAGTGATTCCACTTCATCTTTCTCCTATTTTGCAATGGATAACGAAGCAAAATCAGATAAGTTATCCTATTACATCAAGCCAATCGCCTGTTCAGTGAATAGTGATAAAACAAAGCTTATCGCTAATGATGGTGCGACTTTAAAACACTATAAGTTCATTAAACAAAGCGATGGAAGCTACTACATCCAAAATAAAGAAAATAATAAGTATTTATTCGGTTACATAGAAGGTACTTACTACGATATTGGCTTAGGTAGCACACCTGTTAGCGGTGGCTCCTTATCATGGAATATCACCGCAAGTAATAAAGGATTCACAATGAAGAACGCTTCTAATGTGTATCTCGAATACTACAATGGTTCATTCTGTGGCTATAAGAATGCTCCAGGTGTTCCTATTTATCTCTATCATTAATTAAATTAAAAGCGCCTCACATGAGACGCTTTTTTAATGCTTAGTATATTTGCTTATTTCTCAGCAACTTGAAGCTTGTAGCCGTCTAATTCCCAATCTGGATGGGCTTTACAAACTCTATCTAATGCTTCATTGAATAATGTGATTTCAGTTTGTTGTCTATTTTTAGGAGTGTGTTTGAAAGCGCGATAGACATTATTTAAGGCGATAACGCATTCACTTCTAGATTTATCTAATAAACCAGACATTAATAAGTAAGCGCGAATTGACGCCATAGACACATCGTTAGAAATTTCTCTTCTTTCAGAAACTGGTACTTCTTTATCATAGTAAACTTTAGCTTCTTCTAAATCTCTAGTAATTAAGTTGATATAAATCTTTTGCGCTCTAGCGCGGACATAGACTTTAGCATCAACGCCATCTTTAGCGGCAATAATCTTATCTAAGATTTCTTCTGCTGCAGCATATTCTTTCTTATCTAATAAGGCATAAACTTTGTTTAAGTTAAGATCAGCGGTAAAGTTAGTAATTTCATCAAAGATTTTAACTTCAACATCTGTATTGCCTTGTTGGATTTCATGTTCCACTCTTAAGAGTTCATTAAAAGCGGCTCTATTTTTTGGGTTAGAAACCATTGTTAAACGATAACCATCAGTCATAGAGTCAATACGGAAAGGTAAGATGTTATAAACAAGAATTACTAAACCAATCGCACCAACAGTAAGAACGAAGTAGGCAACGTCTTTTAAGACAGCGCTTTCAGCATTCTTAAATAAGGAGAAAACCACCATCACCGCGATTGCTTCAATGATAAAGAATAAAGAACCAAATAAGAGATATGGGTATGGATTTGCTTTATCCGCCATATCTTTCTTAGGAACGATTTTGGTTTCACCAGTTAAACCGTCAAAAGAAGCAAAATGGAACTTTGTTTTACCTTCATCTTTATAGAAGCAGAAACCAAGAATATTAACACTTAAAATTTCATATTTACCAACTTTAGCGCCTAACACATGGCCGAGTTCATATAAGGATGAATTAAATATCGCACCTAATATGACCGCACCAGCGACATAAAGAATATACGCAAAACCATTCCAAACACCATTAAGAGAGCTTTCAGCGTTATGTGTTTGTAAAACGGTAATGCCAAAGACGATTGCTAAAGCAATAATCACTAAATAAATAATTAATCCTAATACATCTTCTTTTTTCATGAAGATTTCCTCCTATAGGCAACTTTCAATAATTGTTTGCACCACTTCTTGATCCATATTCTTTTTAGGGTGTTCAATTACTCTATTGCCATTATTCGTCACAATGTTAACTATACGCTTAATATCAACATTTTTAATACCTAAATCTTTAAATGTTCGTGGCATATCTAAAGAATCGAATAATTTTTCGATTTCTTTAATACCCGCTTTAGCGTTTTCCATTTTGTCTTTTTTATGTAAATCAAAGACATTCATCGCTAATTTATTAAACTTATCAACATCGTAATTAACATAGTATTTAGCCCAGGCTGGGAATAAGACCGCTAAACCAGCAGCGTGTGCTACTTCTGGATAGACGCCTGAAACAGCGTGCTCAATTTGGTGAACGAATAGTAACATCTTTTTACCAATACTGGTTAAGCCATTATGTGATAAAGATGACATGAGCATTAAAACCGCTCTAGCGTCATAATCAGTTGGATTATCAATAACAACTTTAGCCGCTTTAATAACGGATTTTAATAAAGCTTCAGCAAAACCATCCGCTGGTTCGTTATCACTAGATGCGTGAAAATATCTTTCTAAAGTATGCATCATGATATCAACGATGCCATAAGCTGTTTGTACTTTAGAAACACTATAAGTGAGTTTTGGATTTTCGATCGCGAAGACTGGTCTAACAATATCGTCGTTAAAGCCCATCTTAATTTGTTTTTCATCATCTTGAATAACACAAGAATTAGATGTTTCACTACCAGAAGCCGCGATAGTTAATATAACACCTATTGGTAAGGCTTTCTTTGGTTTAGCGATATGTAAATTAAAATCAAATGAATTACCGCTATAGAAGTAACCAACTGCAATATTTTTCGCAGTATCAATTACTGAGCCACCACCGATAGCAAGTATTAGATTAGGCGCAAAAATACGAGCTTCTTCAATACCCTTGTGGCATAAATCAATCGTCGGGTTAGGTCTAACACCTTCTAAGATTTGATATTTAATACCTTCTTTATCAAGGGAGTCAGTAACTCTTGCTAAAAGTCCGTTTCTTTTAACAGAACCTTGGCCAATAACGATATAGACTCTTTTATATCCACCTTGTAAACAGATTTGTCCAATTAACTCTTCTTTATTGTTACCAAAGTAGATCTTGGTAGGACTGACAAAATCAAAATCAATCATGCTTTATTAGTCCTCCATCTATAATCTAGTAAATCTATTATTTCTTTTCTCATATTTTCATCGTTTTCAAAACAGAAGCAAGCGAGTAAACCACTTAATGTTTTACTCTTATGTGTTGATAAGTAATAAACAATGCTATTGGAGTAGGCGAACGCTCTAAAGCGAACAATATTCTTTTTCTCATTAGCGTTTATTCTTTTACTTTCCGCGATATTATTGATGAACTTAGTGAAGCATTTATAGCAGGTATTATAAATAAATTCGACAAATAGGTCTTTACCTGCGGAGTTAAGTGTTTCATCAATGAATCTTTCATTCTTTAAGTAGTAATCAAATATTGCGGTAGCCATTTCTTCTGAATGGTTAACGTTATCAATACCTGGAATAGTTTCATTAAGGAACACTAAGGCTAGTAAGTCATAAATATCATGGAAATGATAGTAGAATGTTTGTCTATTGACTCTACAACGGCGTGTTAAAGCAGCCACCGATATTTCTTCCAGTGGCATTTCTGACATCATGTTTTTTAATGCTTCTGCGAAGCGATGTTCAGTTTTCACTTTAATTTACAAACCTCTTTAGCTATCTCTGCACCAACTGCGGCATTATTTAAAACTAATTGAATATTTGATTCTAAAGAATCACCACCAGTTAGTTCCACAATTGTTTTAAGTAAGAATGGTGTTGTTTCTTTGCCTTTGATGCCTTGTTCATCCGCCATCTTTAACGCTTTTTCAATAGCGTTATTTATTATATTATCATCCATTGCGTATTTTTCTGGAATAGGATTTGTAATAAGGATACCACCTTGCAAAGCGTTTTTACGCTTTTCTAAGATAATCTTGGCGGCTTCTTGATAATCTTGAATTTCATAATCCACTTTTAAACCAGAGCGTCTGGTATAGAAGGCTGGTAACTCTTTAGTTTGGAAGCCTAAAACTGGGACACCCATTGTTTCTAAATATTCTAAAGTTAATGGTAAATCTAAGATAGCTTTAGCACCCGCGCAAACAACAGTGACGTTAGTCTTTGCTAATTCTTGTAAATCAGCGGAGATATCCATGGTTTCTTGTGCGCCTCTATGAACACCACCAATGCCACCAGTAACAAATACTTCAATACCTGCTTGAGCGGCAATAATCATTGTGGACGCCACTGTAGTGGCAGCCCATAATTTCTTAGCATAAATAACTGGCAAATCTCTTCTCGAGGCTTTAGCAATACCTTTGGTTTTACCAAATAATTCAATTTCATCTGGTGTCATACCAACAATAGGTTCACCATCGATAATACCGATAGTGGCAGGCACTACACCACGATCTCTAAGAACTTTTTCCACTCTTAAAGCTGTTTCCACATTCTTTGGATATGGCATACCATGGCTGATAATTGTACTTTCTAAAGCTACGACTGGCTTATTATTTTTTAATGCTTCTAATACTTCTGGATTAATTTTCATAAAGTTCTCCCTTTCCAAAAATCTGATATAAAGCGGAATATAAACCGATTAAGACAATAATGATAATTGATGTAATTAAATATGTTGGTCCATTCATTTCCATAAATGGCACACCAAATAAAGGATCAGCTTTATAAGATGTGTAAGAAATAATAGCAGAAGTTACTAGTGAAATAATAGCGATAAACGCTATTGTGATAACTAAAACTCTACGATATCTATTAAGTGGATAGCAGATTTTTTTCAAAACAGGAATACTTAAAACAGTAAAAGCAATCATGCTCATCGCTATTGCTGTATCAACGTTATAAATACCAAAACTAACAACACCATTACGTTGCATTGTATAAAGGATGAATACCGCTAACGATGCAGTAAACATCATAAATGCACCTGGTAAAGAAATCTTTAAAGCATTAAATAAGAACTTACCTTCTACTTCGTTATGACGTTTATCAATCATTAATAAAACTACAGTAACGATATCAATAAGAGCGTCCAATACAAAATAATGATATAAATCAAAAGGATTATCAAACGCTTTAATGTTATAGCCAATTAATAACATAACGGTTAAGAAAACCGCTAAAAGGGCTTTAGTAATGAGGAATAATCCTGCTCTATGTAAGTTGTTGTTAATTCGTTTGCTTTCTTCAAGAGACTTTGAGAAATTATCAAAATCTTCATTAATATAAATGACTTTTTCACCTTTATTTTCTAAAGATTTAATAATCGCATCTTTATCTTCTCTATAAGCATCACCGAAAACCACATATTTATCAGCATTGCCTTTAATCTCTTCAATGGTCATGTTTTCCACTGAAACTTGTCTATTAACGTTTTTAACCCCAGCGTCGTAAGCGATATTAGAGGCTTTAATCACATTGCCACTAGAGACGACTTTAATATCAACATTGTGATTGTTTAACCATTGGATTGATGATTTCATCGTTTCTCTAATATGTTCTTTAGTGATGATTAACGCTATTGCGTCTAGATTGTTTAGACCTCCATTAATGTTTTGACCTAGAACGTAAACATCTTGTCCTTGATTAATATATTCTTCACATCTTTTGAGAATAATTTCTTTGTTTTTAATGGACATGTTATCAATTAAACCAATAACATATGTCTTTCCACTTTTAAAAGTAGCCCCCATTGAACGAGTTTGATAATCAAATGAGTAGACCTTCTTTACATCAGCAGTTAATTCAAAATCATATTGTTTCTTGAGAGCGTCAGCGATTGGGTTTCTTTCATTAACGGCGTTTAGAACATTAGAAATAATTTGTGCTATTTCTGATTCATTATTCTTTTCGTCTAAAATCAATAATTGTTTGATAATTAATTCTCCATCACAAAGAGCGTTTTCTTTATCAAAGCAAACAGTCGTGGCTCTTGAAAGTTTTATAAAAGTGAATGGATTATTTATTTTACTCATGCACCTACATAATAAAAAAACTTGGAGAAATTTTCCAAGTTTATTTTATAAGTCGTTACTTTCTTTTATTTTTGAAATAGTTTTTGATGATGTCTGCACATTCTTCTTCAAGGACACCTTTGGTGACTTCTGGGCGATGATTAATATTACTAGCTTCTAGGATATTAATTGATGAGCCAAACGCTCCACCTTTGATATCAGGAGCGCCGTACACCACTCGTTTTATACGAGATTGGATAATTGCGCCTGAACACATAATACATGGCTCTATTGTCACATATAATGTGCAGTCCACTAATTGCCAATCATTTACTACTTCACTAGCCTTTTTAATCGTTAATGTTTCAGCGTGGCCTAAAGGATTATGAGATTTGTCTCTTTGGTTATGACCTCTAGCGATGATTTGATCATCTTTGACAATTACACAGCCAATTGGTACCTCATCTTCTAATCTAGCTAGTTCGGCTTCTTTTAAAGCCTCTT
>CAMIVH010000045.1 GCA_946401755.1 uncultured Caryophanales bacterium
TCGGCTTCTTTTAAAGCCTCTTTCATGAATTCAATGTCTTTATCCATCATATTAATAAACCACCGCACATGAACATAATACTTAAGGCTGCTACATTCCTGTCCTGACCTGGTTCGCAAATATTCATCGCGATGGCGAAATGATTATAGCACTTATTACTGGTAATAAAAAGGACACAAATTAATGTGTCCATTTATCTAATTATTGCTGAATTTGTGGCTCTTGTTTCTTTTTACCAACTTTGTCAGAAACCATATAACCAACAATAGCAGTAATTACAAACAATGTGATAACAATACAACCCGCGCTTACTAATAAAGTGTAGTTAGCAGTGCTTGATGAATCTTGAGTAACAGACTTTTTGAAACCTTCAACGCCGAAAGCGTGTCCAGCAATCAGTAGTATGATTGCACAGGCGCCGTTAACAACGATTGGAGCATAGTTCTTTTGTTCGTTAAGAATGTTATTAATAACAGCTTGCACAAATCCATAGCCAAAGATGACAAGAATATAACTAATTAAGCATAATGTTGCGTAACTAGGTAGAGTTTCACTATTAGCGGAGCAATTTGTTAATTCAGTAATATATACGTAATATGATGAAACCATTCCAGTAATAGAGACATCTTCATCTTTCATGTTAATAAATACGATATAGCCTATTGATACTAATAAAGCGATAGTTAACGCAACGGCTATACCACCACGAATAGATTGCTTAACAATATCTTTCTTGTTGAATACAGCGGTTAGAATGTTATAGCCCACAAGAACAAATACGCCAATGATGGTACAAACTAAAATCATTTGTGTTCCCCAGCCAAAGGCGTCTTCGATGGCAAAGGATGATGTATAGCTACTATATGAAGAGTATTCACTAGCGTGATAATTAATGACTAATCTATTTTTTAAAGCAAAGATAAATAAATATGGTAAACCACCTAATAATCCATATACGAATGGTTTTGTTTTAAGTTTATATTCATTTTTAGCGCCTTTCGCTAAATTTATAGTGCCTAAAGTAATACCAACAGCAAATAAAGCAATCGCAGAAAGCCATAAAATTAAATCATAGACATATTGAACGGTTAAGAAATTTGCAAGACTTTTATCGTCGTATTGCTTTGCTTGATTGATACTATCAAAAGCACCTGAGAAGAAATATGAAATTCCTTGTGTTTGGTTAACGCCGCTTAGGCCAGCGTAAGGTCTACCAGAAATATTAGCTCTTGCAATATCACCAAAGCAGCCAATAAACATTAACGAAATAAGTAATAATAAAACTCCACCAAAGACATAGAACAATACCTTATTTAAAACAGGATTCATAGTGACTTCAGAAGTGGAGTTTGTTTTGCTTTTAGCTTGTCTACTTTTAACAGTAACAACTGGATTTTCTACTTTAGCACCACATTGAGGACAGAACTTAGCGCCTTCTTCAATATCAGCCCCACATTGTTCACATTTAATTTCTTTTTCAATCTTATAGCCACAGTGGCGGCAATATGTTTCTTCAGCAGAAACTGGCTTACCACATTTTTGGCAAACATTTGTTGCGGTTAACTTTTCACCACAAACAGGGCAAAAGATATCATCATCTTGATATTCGACCCCACATTTTAAGCATTTTTTCATAAAAATATTCTCCAAAAACATTATAAATTGTAATGATATAGTCAAACTTTTTCCATAGATAAATAAAAAAGGCGCCGAAGCGCCTAATTCATATAGCAATATTGGCTATTTTTTAATTGGTTTTAAGACTTCAAGTCCACCCATCCATGGTCTTAAGACTTCTGGAATGACGACTGAACCATCGGCTTGTTGGAATTGTTCAAGGATAGCTGGGAAGATACGAGAAGTAGCTAAACCAGAAGCGTTTAATGTATGAACATATCTGGTCTTGCCTGTAGCGTTATCTCTATAACGGCACATTGTTCTTCTTGCTTGATAGTCTCTAGCGTTACTAGCAGAGCTGACTTCTTTATAGATGCCCATACTTGGTAAATAGACTTCGATATCATATGTTCTCGCCATAGAGTGAGAGATGTCACCAGCGGCAAGTTTACTGACTTGATAATGTAAGCCTAAGCCAGCAACTAAGGCTTCTGCTTTTCTTACTAATTCTTCGAAAGCGGCATCGCTATCTTCTGGTTTGGTATATTGGACCATTTCGACTTTGTCGAATTGATAACCACGAATCATACCTCTTTCTTCAGTTCTATAGGAACCAGCTTCTCTTCTATAGCATGGTGTATAGGCGAATAATTTCTTTGGTAAATCTTCTTCTTTCATGATTTCATCACGATAGATATTTACTAAAGCTGTTTCAGCGGTTGGGAGTAAGAATCTCTTTGGTTCCATATCGTTGAGCCAGAAGACATCTTCTCTGAATTTTGGGAATTGGCCCGCACCGAAACCTGAAGCTTCGTTTAATAAGTGAGGAGGAAGGATGAAGGTATAGCCATCTTTTAAGTGTGTTGTGATGAAATAGTTTAATAAAGCCCATTCAAGTTGCGCACCTAAATTTGTATAAATCCAAGCACCACGTCCAGCGATTTTGGCCGCTCTATCGTAGTCCACTAAACCTAAGGATGTTGCTAATTCAACGTGATCCTTCATTGGGAAATCAAATTCTGGTTTCTTACCAAATGATCTAATTGGTTTGTTGTTTTCTTTACCACCGCCTAATAAATCATCATCAGGAATGTTTGGTAATTCCGCTAAGAAGTTGAAGATTTTTTCTTCTAATTCTTTAAGTTCTTTATCACTTTCTGCATTAGCAGCGGCGATTTCTTTAACTTTAGCGAAGATTTTAGAAACGTCTTCACCGTTCTTTTTCGCTTGTGGAACACTCGCGGATAACTTATTCATTTCCGCTTTGTTACCTTCAACGAATTGGATTAATTCTTTTTTTCTTTTATCCCAAGCTAATAATTCAGTAAAATCAGCATCCCATAATTTCTTTTTAAGTGCTTCTTTTACGGCTTCAGGATTTTCACGAATACGATTAATGTCTAACATAATCTTTTCTCCTCTTTTATTTATTCTTTATTAATGAATTATAGATATTCACTAATTGATCACCAAATTTTTGTAAACTGTGTTCAGAAACTTGTTCATAAGCTTCTTGTGTAGTAGGTTTTATTTCTCCATTTAAATAGTCTAAGCAAAGGGAGGTAAGTGTCTCAGAGTACTGCGCGATATAAGCAGTTTTCTCATTCTTTAATAATTCTGGGAAAATAGAAGATTTTCTCACGATTAACTGACACTTAGCCGCCATCGCTTCTTCAACGGAGATGATACCAGCTAAATTATAGCCTGGTAACATAAAGACATCAGCGTTTAGTAATAAGCTACGGTAGATATCATCAGGCAAGATGTTTTTAAAATGCACATTTTTAGGGGCATTTTTAATAATTGTCTTAGCTCTACCAATATTCAAATTAGTGGTCTCACTACCAACATAATAGAATACCGTGTCGTCTCTTTTTGTCGCAGCGTTGATGAAGGCATGAATACCTTCTAAGTTGTTATCATATTCCCCAACAGCGAGCACAATCTTCTTATTTTTATCTTCTCTAAAGTAACGATAGAAGAGTTCTTTTTCATCATCTCTAGAGAAATTAAATCTCGCTAAGTTGATACCAGGAATACAAACTTCGATTGGTCTATCAACGCCAGAAGCAATTAAGAATTCCTTCGCGGATTCAGTTGGCACTAACACTAATGTGGCTTTATTGAGCATTTTTAATGCTCTATTTTTTAATGTACTTGTTCTTTTACCGTCTTTACTCTTATGAGTTAAGAATCTCGCAGAAGGATCATCTTCCCCATATAAAGCTGAAACGATAACTGGAACATCTCTTTCAAGAGCAATGTTTAATTTACTTTCATCCTCAGGCGACATGAAATGAGCGATATCATAATCATCATAAATGTTAGATGTATGAGTAGCGCCCGTAACTTCGAGGGCACCTTTAATGGTTTTACGCATTCTAGCGCCCTCGTAGTTGTCATATTTTCTATTCGGTTGAAAATAAACTAGGACTTTCATAACTATTCGTTAGATTCGTTAATTTCCTCGACGACTTGTTCTTCGCCTTCTTCTAATGGATCTTGCTCTTCGCCTTCTTCAAGTTCGCTTTCTTCTTCATAAGGAACAACAGCGATAGAAGAGACTTTTTGTCTGCCTTCAAGGTTCAAAATCTTGACGCCTTGAGTATTTCTAGAAGATTGTCTAACTTCAGATAAGTGAGTTCTAATGACGATACCATAGTTAGTGATAACCATTAAGTCATCTTCACTAGAAACAGAGCGGACGGTGACGATTTTGCCCACTTTATCAGTGGATTTAAGGGTGCTAACACCTTTTGCGCCACGCTTTGTAACACGATATTCAGAGAAGTGTGTCATCTTACCAAAGCCTTTATCAGTGACGACTAAGATTAAGTCACCTTCATAAGCAACAGTCACACCGACAGCTTCAACACCTTCGTCTAAATCAATGCCGATAACGCCACTAGCGGTTCTACCCATTGGTCTTACTTCTTCAACTGGGAAGTTAACCATCTTACCTTCGCTAGAAGCGATACCAACGATAGTGTCGATATAGTATTGATCCATTTCTTCTTGTTTTGGTTCATTTACCAAAGTAAATGTGCCTCTACCATTTTCGTCCAATTGCATGGTGTAGTATTTTCTTTCAGGATCAATTTCACCATAAGCTTTCATCTTGCTTTGGACTTCTTTAACGGCTAATAAGTTATCACCTTCTCTTAATGTGATAGCAATCTTACCGTTTTGTCTAATGGATTCATATTCAGAGATTGGAGTTCTCTTGACGATACCATCTTTAGTGAAGAACATTAAGAATCTGTAATCTAAATATTCATCAACAGCAATGATGGATTTAACATTTTCACCTTTTTCGATGTTGATTAAGTTAATGACTGGGATACCTTTACCTGTTCTTTGATATTCAGGAATTTGATAACCACGGATACGATAAACTTTACCTAAATCAGTGAAGAATAAGAGGTCAGTGTGTGTCTTTGTGTAGACCATTAAGTCTACGACATCATTTTCATTTAATGATGCGCCACGGACACCTCTACCACCTCTATGTTGCGCTTTAAATGTATCAACGCTTAAACGTTTAACATAACCACCTCTAGATAAGGTCACAACGATATCTTCTTGTGGAATTAAATCTTCATCATCGATATTCGCGGCAACGTTAGAGATTTCAGTTCTTCTTTCATCACCGAATTTGTTTTTAATTTCTTCTAATTCTTTAACAACGACTTCAATTTCGTTTTCTCTAGAAGATAAGATTCTCTTATATTCAGCGATGTTCTTTTCTAATTGTTCTCTTTCAGCGATTAATTTATCGGTTTCAATACCGGTTAATCTTCTTAATGTCATCGCTAAAATAGCGTTCACTTGTAATTCAGTGAATTCATATTTTTCCATTAAAGTCTTGGTGGCTTCTTCTGGAGTAGCGCTTTCTTTAATGATATCAACGATATCATCAATGTTATCGTGACATTTAATTAAACCGATAACGATGTGATCTCTAGCTTCGTCTTTTTCGAGTAAGAATTTTGTTCTTCTTTCAATAACAGAGACTTGGAAGTCTAAGTATTGTTGTAATAAGACTGGTAAGGAACATACTTTTGGAGCGTTGTCCACTAAGCAGAGATTGATAATACCAAAGCTCACTTGTAAGTTGGTGAGTTTATATAATTGGTTTAATAAAACTTCTGGGATAGCGTCACGTTTGACTTCGATAACAACACGGATACCATCTTTGTTGGATTCATCACGGATATCAGAAATACCTTCAATGACTTTATCACGGACTAAGCCCGCCATAGCTTCAATCATGTTAGCTTTATTGATACCATATGGGATTTCATCCACAACGATACGTTTTAAGCCGTGTTCACCACGTTCTTCAATGTGGCATTTACTTCTAATAGCGATGCTACCTGTACCTGTTTCATAAGCATCACGGATACCGCTTCTACCTAAGATAACTGCACCTGTTGGGAAGTCTGGACCTTTAATGTATTCCATTAATTCATCAACAGTGATTTCTGGGTTTCTCGCAATAGCGATAACACCATCAATAACTTCACCTAAGTTGTGTGGTGGGATGTTAGTGGCCATACCAACAGCGATACCACTAGAACCATTAACTAATAAGTTTGGAATTCTAGAAGGAAAGACAGTTGGTTCTTGGTCAACACCATCGTAGTTATCCATGAAATCAACAACATCACAGTTGATATCACGGACCATTTCTAATGCTAATTTAGCCATTCTGGCTTCGGTATAACGATAGGCCGCTGGTTCATCACCATCGACAGAACCGAAGTTACCATGACCTTCAACAAGCATATATCTCATGGCGAATGGCTGGGCTAATCTAGCTAAAGCACCATAGATAGCTTGGTCACCATGAGGGTGATATTTACCCATAACGTCACCGACGATACGAGCACATTTCTTGAATGGCTTATCAGGAGTGTTACCATTTTCTGCCATAGAGTAAACGATACGTCTATGGACTGGTTTCATACCATCTCTGACATCAGGAATCGCACGAGCGACGATAACAGACATGGCGTAATCAAGGAAGGATTCTTTAACTAATGGGACGGTATCAACATCGGTTAAACCAGCGACGATACCGGCTTCAAGTTCTTGTTCTTCTTCGGCGGAGACTTCTTCAGTTTCTTCAACTGCTTCTTCGTCTAAGACTTTGTTTTCATCATCTAATAACATAACTTGCACTCCTTTCCTTAAATATCGAGGTTCTTAACGAACTTAGCGTTCGCATGAATGAACTCTTTACGTGGGTCAACGTTGTCACCCATCAAATCTGTAAAGATTTGTTCAGCGGCAATCGCATC
>CAMIVH010000046.1 GCA_946401755.1 uncultured Caryophanales bacterium
GCGTATTTAAAAACACCAGTGGGAAGACTGGTGTCATTAATCTACTTAAAATAGGCTATTTTAATCTTTTAATTACAGAAGGTGGAACAAGGGAAGAAACATCCACACCACTTTGATATAGTTCCATAATCATCGAGGAATTGATGAAAGACTTTTCCGCTTTGCTCATTAAGAAGACTGTATCAATTGAAGAATCAATGAAGTCATTAGCAGAGGCTAAGGAGAATTCATATTCAAAGTCAGTGACCGCTCTTAAGCCACGGATTAAGTGATTAGCACCGTGCTTTTTAGCGTATTCCACAGTTAAACCAGTGGAACTATCAACTTCCACACGTGGATCATTAACGGCTTCTTTAATCATCGCCACTCTTTCTTCTGGAGTGAATCTAGCTTTCTTTTGGTCGTTATAAGCTACAAGCATAATAACCTTATCAAAGATATTAAGCGCTCTTTTTAAGATTTCTAAGTGACCGTTAGTAATTGGATCAAAGCTTCCTGGATAAATTGCAACTTTCATGGCTACCTCCAATAAATGAAGACCTTTATTTCTCCATAATGGTATTCTTTCTTCTTATTATAATCAATATTTTCTAAATTAACGTCACGGTTAGCCTCGATAACAATAATCGCGTGCTCGTTTAATAAATCCTTAGATAATAATATATCGACAATCTCTTGATATTTGCCTTGTTCGTAAGGTGGGTCTAAAAAGACTAAGTCAAACTTTTGACCTTTACCGTTAAATTGGTCTAAAGCATTAACATCTTTATCTTTGATGATTTGATACTCATCTTCATTAATCTTTAGATTATTTATATTATCCTTAATTACTTTAATAGCAAGATTAGAGACATCCACGAATGCGCAGAATTTAGCGCCTCTAGAAAGAGCTTCTAAACCCATCGCACCACTACCAGCATAAAGGTCTAAGGCATTAAAATTATCGATGTTATTTAATGCTGAAAAGATGGCCTCTCTGATACGGTCTTTAGTGGGTCTAGTATGTTCCATATCATCAGGAAAAACGATTAAACGATGACGATATTTTCCACCAACGATTCTCATCTATTAATCCTCTTTTCTTTTTGATGCAATGATAAATCATTGAATAAGATTTCATTTACTTGAAAATATAAGTCTCTAACTTCACTATAAGCCTTGAGATATTCCTTCACTAATGGGTGATTATCAAGAGCTTCTTTTTTGATGAAAAGTTCGTGTTGATACTTCTTCATTTCTTCCGAATTATTAGCGAAATGATTAAAGGCATCACTATAAGAAGAGACCGCTAAATCTTTTTGATAAGAAAGCGCCATAACTTCCTCGTTATTGTTCAGTTCATTTTCAAGTTTATTTAAGCGGATAATTCGTTCATCATTATCCAATAAATCTTTTAATTCACCAGCCAGTAAATAAATGTTGCTAACCATGCACTTATTATATACAATTATTCGTCTGACATAAACTTTATTTATGTCGATAGATGTGTTAGTATATGCCTATGAAGTTCAAAATCGTTAAAGATAGCAATCCAATTATGAAGAAAAAGTCCCTTCCAGTGGACCTCCCTCTTTCTCAAGAAGATAGAGATACTTTAGATTGGATGCTCGATTACTTAAAGAAGTCACAAGATGATGAATACGCAACAAAGCACAATATCCGTCCAGGTATTGGCTTAGCGGCGATTCAAATTGGTCTCTTAAAAAGAATGTTTGTGGTCTATTATGGGGAAGGCGAAGATTTAGTTCAATACCAACTCGTTAATCCAAAGATTATCGAATATTCTATTAGAAAATGTGCTTTAAAAGATGGAGAAGGTTGCTTATCTGTTGATTCTGAACATCCTGGCTATGCGCACCGCTACTACAAGATTAAATTAAAAGCGTTTGATGCATTAACTAATCAAGAAGTCGTCATTACTGCGAGAGGTTTTGACGCGATTGTTTTACAACACGAATACGATCATCTCGATGGATTGTTCTTCTATGACCGTATTGACAAAAATAAGCCAAATACTCAGCTTATGAATGAAGAACTTATCTAGTTTTATTTTTTATTTGCTATAATAAATAAAGATTTCAAACATAATAATGAAAGGAGCCGCTATGGATAAGACTATTTCTATGCCGATTTCTATCTATGCCCTTGGTGGATTAGGTGAAGTTGGTAAAAACATGTACTGCATTGAAAATGAAGAATCAATTATCATCATCGACTGTGGTGTGCGTTTTCCTGGTGTTGAATTCCCAGGTATTGACTACGTTGTCCCAGATTTCACACACTTAAAGAACAACCGTAACAAAGTTAAGGCCTTATTTATCACACATGGTCACGAAGACCATATCGGTGGTATTCCTTTCTTAATTCAAAGTTTAAATATTCCTGTTATTTACGCACCACGATTAGCGGCCGCTTTAATTAGAAACAAAATGGAAGAAAGTCGTATGTCCGATAGACTTCCTCTTATTGAATATGTTGATGATACTGTCGTTAACGTTGGTAACTTTAAAGTTTCTTTCTTTAGAGTGACCCACTCCATCCCAGATTCCTTTGGTATCGTTGTGGATACTCCTGAAGGTAGAATTGTCACCACTGGCGACTTTAAAGTGGACTTAACTCCAATTGGTCCAGATATCAATCTCACCAAGATGGCTAAATTAGGTCAAGAAGGCGTTGATTTATTATTAAGTGACTCCACTAATGCGGAAAATGAAGGCTATACACCAAGTGAAAAGAACGTCTTAGACGCCATTGATGATGTCTTTGCTAAAGCAGCGGGTAGATTAATTGTTTCTACCTTCTCTTCTAACATTTCCCGTATTCAACAAATATGTGAAGTGGCTGCGAAATATAACCGTAAAATTGTGATTATCGGTAGAAGTATGGAAAAAGCCATGGATATCTCCCGTGGTTATGGCTATATCAAGATTCCAGACGATATGATTATCGAACCAGAAAAGATTAAAGACTTTAAGAGCAATCAAATCGTTGTTATTTGTACCGGTTCACAAGGTGAACCAATGGCCGCTTTAAGTAGAATTGCTAATGGTGAACATAAAGATGTCCATATCGCTCCAGGCGACACTGTTGTCTTCTCTAGCTCTGCTATTCCAGGTAACGGCATTATGATTGACCACGTTGTTAACCAATTAACAAGATGTGGCGCAGATGTTGTTACCAACTCTATTCTTAACGATATCCACTCCTCTGGTCACCCATCTAAACAAGAATTAAGATTGGTCTTAAAATTATTTAAGCCTAAATATTTCATGCCAATGCACGGCGAATATAGAATGCTTTTAATTCATTCTAAGATTGCTAGTGAAGTTGGTATTCCAGAAGATCATAGTTTCGTTTTAGATAATGGCGATTGCTTAACTTTATCTAAAGGTAAGATTTCTCGTGGTTATCCAGTGGAACATGGTAATACCTATATTGATGGTAAAGATATTAAGGGTTTAGCCGATGCAGTTATGGCGGATAGACGTATTTTAACTGGTAATGGTATGGTTATCGTTACTATTACAATCGATTCCCGTAATAACCAATTAATCGAAGCTCCACTATTTGTTTTAAAGGGTGTCGTTGCTTCTCATAGTAAACGTAACGTCAACGCTTGCGCTAAATTAGTGGAAAAAGGTATTAAAGAAAAGCTCTTAACAAAGACCAGCTTTGCGGAACTTAAGAGCATTATTAAAGATATTACAGATAGTTATTTCTATGCGTTAACTCATTCTCATCCAATGATTATTCCTGTAATTCTTACAAAGAATTAAGATGATTATTTTAGCGAGTGCGTCACCAAGAAGAAAAGAATTAATGAGGAAAGAAATTTCCTCTTCTTTTGTGGTTGTTGTGCCACATATTGATGAATCATTATCTTTTAAGAATTTCACTGATGTTAAAGATATCGTTAAAGACATCTCTTTACGTAAGTGTTTAGAAGTCGCAAAAGATCATAACGAGGATTTAGTTATTGCTGCGGACACAGTTGTGGTCTTAGGTAATGAGATTATTGGTAAACCAAAAGATAAAGAAGATGCCTTTAAGATTTTAAGAGAATTATCAGGCAAAGAGCACTACGTCTACACTGGTTACGCTTTAAAGCAAGGCGATAAATTAGTGCAAGGTATCGCTAAAAGCAGTGTCTTCTTTAACGAATTAAGTGATGAACTAATTAATGCTTATATTGATACCGGTTCCCCAATGGATAAAGCGGGTGCCTATGGTTTACAAGATAATGAGAAGTTTCAACTAGTTAAAAAAACCAGTGGGAGCGTCAACAACATTATTGGTTTTCCCACTGAGCAGATTTTGTTAGATTTAAAGAATTTCATTCTTTAATACCATTAGAGATTGTTTCCGCGATATCAACGGCGTTATTAGCAATCACTAATGTGACCTTATTAGACATTACAAGCACACTATTGACCCCTAAGTTTGTTAACTTCTCGCGGTCAATTTTTTCTTTATCTTTTAAGGAAAGATTAATACGTGAGCCAATCGCGGATACATTATTGATATTATCCTTACCACCTAATGCAGTAAGCCAGGCGGATTCATCGACAATTGGGTTCTTTTTTCTTTTACCAAAAAAGATGATTAAAAACACTAAAACTGCGACTAGGACTAAACATCCTGCAATGATGAGTGCAACAGCGTATGTTGGTAAAGATGTATTATTTAATAAATTGAATTTCATAACCTTATGATATAATAGTCTAAAAGTTTGGAAAAAGAAATGATAAAGACACAAAAAGAATACGAGACAAGATTAATGCTAACAGAGGAACAATACTTTTTTATTGTGACCTATTACATGAATATTCAGCCTAATAAACATTTCTTACAAATCACTAACCACTATTACGATACAGATGAGCTCAATTTAACAAAAGATCAACGTATGACATTAAGGGTCAGAATTATTAATGACGTTAAAAGTGAACTCACTTTAAAGATTAAGGGTGAAGATGGTGATGAAGAAGTCACTGATGGCTTAAGTCCAAAAGAACAAGAACTATTACTTGAACAAAACATATTCCCATATGGGCAGGTGAGAAATCGTTTAATGCTTTTACCCTATCCATTAAATAAATATCATCGTATTACTTCTTTATTTAATAGACGATTAGAAATTGAATTTGAAGACCACATTTTAGTGGTTGATAAAAATACTTTTGAAGATGAAGTCGACTATAATTTAGAGATTGAATCTAGTGTTGGTATTGTTCACGCGAAAGAACTTTTAAAAGAATACGCGAATAAGTTTGACTTAACTCTTTCTAAAGAAAAATATATCGGTAAAGCTAGAAGAGCTATTACCGCCTCATTAAAAAAGCTTAATAACAATTAAGCCTCTTTAACATCTGAATGACCACATGTTTCATACTGTGGACAGTTATCGTTTTTACATGCCCATTCCGCAAGACGACGAGCGTGAGGAATGAATGATCTAATCTCATCTGGGTTGTAACCTACTTGAATACGATGGTCATCCACGATAATTGGTCTTTTAAGTACGGATGGATTTTCTTTAATAAAGGCGATTAGTTGTTTGACTGTCATTGAGTCGATATCTAAATTGCTCTCTTTAACAATCTTACTCTTAGTGGAAATGATATCTTCGGTACCATTTTCACTCTTCATTAATATATCGGTTAATTCTTGTTCGTTAAGGGTCGCAACAAAAATATTCTTTTCAATAAATGGGATGTTTTGATCCATGAACCATTTTTTGACTTTGCGGCAGGAACTACAAGAAGGAGAAGTGTAAATCTTTATCATACGTTGATAGTATAACGATTTTTCTAAAGAAAACAAATAATATGTATTTGAAATTAGTCTCGTTAAAGACTAAACTAGATAACAAGGTGATTAAATAATTATGGCAGAACGTATATTAACTGGTATTAAACCAACTGGACAATTAACATTAGGCAATTATATTGCTGTTTTAAAGAATTTAAAAAAGACTATGGAACGTGGCGAATGTTTCATTTTCATCGCGGACCTTCATGCCTTGACTTTGCCAATTGATCCAGAAGTATTAAGACAAAATTCAATCGACTTAGCAGCTTTCTATTTAGCCGCTGGTCTTGATCCAAACAAGAGCGCAATGTTCTTACAAAGTAGCGTCTCCGCTCACGCAGAGCTCAATGCTATTATGCAAAACTACTTATACATGGGTGAGTTATCACGTATGACTCAATTCAAAGATAAGTCCGCTAAATTAAAAGAAAACGCTATTGGCTTAGGCTTATTTGCTTACCCAGTCCTTATGGCGTGCGATATCGTCCTTTATGACGCGAATGTTATCCCTGTCGGTGAAGACCAAGTGCAACACATTGAGTTGACACGTGACCTAGTTAACCGCTTCAATAACCGTTATGGTGACTTATTAACAATGCCAAAAGCGGAACTCCGTAAAGTTGGTAAAAGAATCATGTCTTTAAGTGATCCAAGTGTCAAAATGAGTAAGTCTGATCCTAAAGGTGATGTCTTCCTTAAAGATGAACCAGCGGTTATCCGTAAAAAGATTATGTCCGCGGTTACGGATATGGGTTGTGAAGTCAAATATGACCCAGAAAATAAACCAGGCATCTCTAACTTAATTCAAATCTATTGCTGCATGAAGGATATTGAAATTCCTGAAGCAGAAAAGTTATTTGAAGGTTACCGTTATGGTGACTTCAAAAAAGCGGTCGCTGATGCCGTTATTGAAGAACTTGAACCATTCCAAAACCGTTATAAAGAAATCATTGCCAGTAAGAGCTATGAAGCCGTCCTTAGACAAGGGGCTGAAAAGGCTAGCAAGATTGCTAACGAAACACTTAAAAGAATTCAAAAAGCCGTTGGCTTATTACAATTGTAATAAAAAAGAGGAG
>CAMIVH010000047.1 GCA_946401755.1 uncultured Caryophanales bacterium
CTCAAAGGTCGTGAACTCCTTAAGAAATATCCAGTAATTTCTATCGTTCCAGTTGAAGCTTACTAAGAATTGTTCATACACGTCGCACGTTAAATCTTTAATTTATTAAAACTCGTGCGACTTTTTTGTGAAAAAATAAATTTTTATGGGTTTACAACTGTCATTTTTTGAATATAAAATAATGGCGTCAAAGGAAAACAAACTTTGACTTCGTATAATTCCCTAATTGGTGGGTTGTCTCTACGCTACACCGTATAATGTAGCACTACGAATCAAATCCGTTTGCGAAATAATCGTTCGTATGTTTCGCCGTTGATTTATGGTAGAGGCTTCCAATTATAGGAAGCTCATTTTTATTTTTTAGAAGATTATAAGGAGGAGAAAAACAAAAATGAAAAAAGTACGTTTAGTATCATTATTAGCTTTAGCTGCTGCCTCTGTCGGTACATTAATTGGCTGTAATTCCAACAATGATTCAGGCAAAGCTGTTAAGGTTGGTTTAATCTGCTTACACGATAGCAGTTCCACCTATGACGCTAACTTCATCAAAGCTATGGACGAAGCCGTTAAAAATTTAGGCGACAAAGTCATCTTCGAAAAGAACTGCTTATTAACAGGTGTCCCAGAAGATAACTCTTGCTACGATGCTGCTAAGGATTTAGTCGAACGTGGTTGCAAAGTCATTATCGCTGATAGCTTTGGTCATCAAACAGCTATGCTCAACGCCGCTAAAGATTTCCCAAACGTCCAATTCTGCCATGCAACAGGCACAAACGCTAAAACAGCTGGTGTCAAAAACTACCACAACGCTTTCGCTTCCATCTACCAAGGTAGATTTATGGCGGGCTATGCTGCCGGTTTAAAATTAGTCGATTCCAAGAAAGCTGAACTCGATGCCGGTACCGCTCTTAAAGTTGGTTATGTTGGTGCTTACCCATACGCCGAAGTTAAATCCGGTTACACATCTTGGTTCTTAGGTGTTAGAAACGCCCTCCGTGATTACAACTACAATGATTCCTTAGTCACAATGGAT
The DNA here is from genome assembly GCA_946401755.1 of uncultured Caryophanales bacterium. Lineage (GTDB taxonomy): Bacteria > Bacillota_I > Bacilli_A > RFN20 > CAG-826 > RUG14515. Next base: position 1,034 of record CAMIVH010000047.1, read on the forward strand.
GTCGAATTCACTGGTGAATGGTATCACCCAGAAAAGGAAAGCAACCAAGCCGACAAATTAATCAAAGCTGGCTGCGTCCTCATTTCTCAACACGCTGACTCCATGGGTGCTCCAAGTACCTGTGAACAAGCTGGCATTCCAAACGTCACATACAACATCGAAACAAAAGAAGAATGTCCAAATACATACTTAGCCTATTCCCGTATTAACTGGGCTCCATATTACGAAGCCGTTGTTAACGCTGTTTACAATGGCAAAGATATCGAAGGTGAAGTCAATGCTAACTGGACAGGTACAGCTGCTACTGGTTCCGTTGAATACAATGTCAACTGGGCTAACGTTACTTCTGATGCCACAAAATTAGCAGACTACAAAGCCAAATTCGCTGCTGTTGAAAAAGATGTTAAAGAAAAAGCTGCCGCTAAAGTCTTTGATTGCTCCACATTCAAAGTCAACGGTGCTAATTTAACCACATACTTAGCCGATACCGATGGTGACTACAAAGGTGAATCCGAAGCTATCGCTGAAAAGAACGGCGTTAAATTCTTCAACGAAAGCGCTCTCGCTTCTGCCCCATACTTCGATATTGATATCGATGGTATCAACCCAAACATCCAATAATTTTTAATTAAAACTACTGACTTGCTGGTCCGTGTGGCCAGCAAGTCTCTTTATTATTTATGGAAGCAATTAGATTTGACAACATTACAAAAACATTTGGTAAAAAGGTTACCGCAAACAAAGATATTTCCTTTTCTATCGAGAAAGGTTTAGTGTATTCCCTTCTCGGTGAAAACGGATCAGGTAAGACCTCTTTAATGAACGTTTTAGTTGGTATTTATAAACAAGACACTGGTAAGGTTTTTGTTAATGGCGTAGAAGCCGAAATAAACTCCCCTAGTGATGCTTATAAATACAAAATTGGAATGATTCATCAACACTTCAAATTAGTGAATGTTTTCACTGCGACAGAAAACATCGTTTTAGGCTTAACTAAAAAAGACTACGCTCTTTTCTATAAAGAAACTAAAGAAGAAAACGAAAAGCAAATCGCAGAACTCAAAGCAGAATTAGAAAAGATTCCTGATATCGATGAGAAGTTAAAAGTTGCAATAAGCGAATACAAAGCCGCTAAAGATGAAGAAAACAAAAAAATTAGCGATGAATTAAAGAGTGCAAAAAAGAACTACAAAAAAGAAATCAAAGGCTTGAAGCATGGTAAAAAAGCTAGTGAAGAAGAAAATACAAAATATGAAGAAATCAAGGATTCATATAAAGAAACAGTTGCTAGATTAAAATATGCTTCCAGACAAATCGAAAGTAATCCAAAAGTTGCAGAAAAAAGAGAATTAATTAATAAATACAATCTCAAAAATAGAATCAAAGAACTCGCAAGAGAAATCAAATTATCTAAGAGATTCAATTTAAAAGAATCAGCAAGACGTGTTGCCTCAATTTGTGAAAAATTTGGTTTCAACATCAACCCATTTCAAAGAGTTTACGATATGAGCGTTTCTCAAAGACAAACATTAGAAATCGTTAAAGCTTTGTATCGTGGTGTGGATATTCTTATTCTTGATGAGCCAACCGCTGTTCTAACACCACAAGAAACAAAGCAATTATTCAATGTCTTACGTAATATGCGTAAATTAGGTAAAACCATTATCATCATCACTCATAAGCTTAATGAAGTTATGGAAATCAGTGATAAGGTTGTCGTCTTAAGAAAAGGTGAATACGTTGGTACAGTGGACACCAAAGACACAAACGAAAAAGAACTTACTAACATGATGGTGGGTCGTAAGATTGACTTAAAGATCAAACGTTCCGAACCAAAAAACACACAAGATCGTTTATTCGTTAACAACATTACCGTTACTAATATCGATGGCACTATTGCATTAGATGATGTTTCATTCGTTCTTAAAAGTGGTGAAATCCTTGGTGTTGCCGGCATCTCTGGATCTGGTCAAAAAGAATTACTTGATGTTATCGCTGGATTAAGAGGTTATAAGACAGGTGACATTATTTTCCACAATCCAAAGAAAGAAAAACCAGTCACATTCTTCCACCACTCCGTACAAAAGATTAAAAGAATGTCTACCGAAGGATTCTTTCATGATGAAAATGGTAAGAAGTTAGATTTAAGCAAAAAGAGCAACAAAGAAATCATCGATATGGTTAATAACGAAAAAGTTATTTTCTATGAAGATGAAATTATTGATTTAAAACACAAAACACCGTTAGAAATTAGAGACCTTGGTATTAAATTAAGTTTCGTTCCTGAAGATAGATTAGGTATGGGTTTAGTGGGTTCTATGGATATTACCGATAACATGATGCTAAGAAGTTATCGTAAAGGTAAAGGCATCTTCTTCCATAGAGAAAAGCCAGAAAACCTCGCTAAAGAAATTGTTAAAGAACTAGAAGTTGTGACACCAAGTATTCATACTCAAGTCGGTAAGTTATCTGGTGGTAATATTCAAAAGATTCTAGTGGGTAGAGAAATCTCTTCTTCCCCTAAAGTATTCATGGCCGCTTATCCAGTTAGAGGCCTTGACATTAACTCTTCCTATCTTATTTATGATTTGCTTAATACACAAAAGGAAAGAGGCGCCGCTGTGTTATTCGTCGGTGAAGACCTTGATGTCTTAATGGCGCTTTGCGATAAGGTGCTTGTCCTTTCACAAGGTAAAGTATCCGGTATCGTCGATCCAAGAAAAGTAAGCAAAGAAGATATTGGTTTATTAATGACAAAAGGAGGACGTGCAGATGAAATCAGAAACTAAACGATTCAAGTTACCATTCCACGTCGTCAAACGTCTTGATATGCCTAAATCACAATACTGGACTATTAAGGTATGTGGTTTCTTTACCGCTTTCCTATTAGCGGCAATTTTGTGCACTATTCTTTCTCCAGGTACATTTGGTATCTTCTTCGAAAGAATGGCTTATGGCATTTACAATCCAAAAGATCCAAAAGAAATATTCGATTTCTTTGAAACCGCTGGTTTATTGATTCTTGTAGCATTCGCTTTAGCGCCTGCTTTCAAGATGAAGTTTTGGAATATCGGCGCTGAAGGTCAAATAGCTATTTCATGTTTAGTAACCGCACTTATTACGTATGGATTTGAAAAGAACACTCATGTGAGCGACACAATCATCATCTTTACATGTTTAGTTGCCGCTATTTTAGCGGGTATTATTTGGGCGGTTATTCCTGCAATATTTAAAGCCTTCTTCAACACCAACGAAGTCTTATTCACTTTGATGATGAACTACGTTGCAACATCTCTTATCTCTGTGTTTATTGCCATCATATGTACAAATGGTTCTCAAACATTCCCATATTTAAATACTGGCTCATTGCCAAGGATCTTCAATATCAAATATTTATGCAGTATTTTCATTATCATTGTTGTCGTGGCTTTAATGATTATTTATCTCAAAAAGACCAAACACGGGTATGAATTAAGTGTTGTTGGTGCTTCCGTCAACACCGCTAGATACGTTGGTATTAACGTTAAAAAAGTTATTATTAGAACCATGATCTTAAGTGGCGCAATTAGTGGTCTTGTTGGTTTCTTGTTAGTTGCTGGTCATCAACATACATTAACTGCCTCCTTAGTGGATGGACGTGGCTTTACTGGTGTCTTAATTGCATGGTTAGGCCAATTTGAACCAGGACAAATGATTTTATATGGTTTCTTAGTAGCCTTCTTCCAACGTGGTAGCACAAAGGCCGCTAGTTATGCTGGTATTTCTAAAACAGACTTCTCCGCAATCGTTACTGGTATGTTCTTCCTTATCGTTATTGCTACTGAATTCTTTGTTAACTATCGTTTCCTCGTAGAAAAGGATTCCAAATTAAGAATCTTCCTTGATTACGTTGAACGTACATATAACGAATTATTCTATGGATCAAACGATATTAAACAGACCAAAGAAAATATTCAAAAAGGCAAAGCCTTTGTGATGTCTCAATCCAAGAATATGGATGAATCACAATTTAAAGAATATTTAGATGGTTTTAATCCACTTCCTTCACCACTTAGCGAAGTTAATAAAGAAGTTATCTTGAACAACAAGAAAGAATTATTAGCCGCTAAAAAAGAATTTAAGCAAGCTAAGTTCAACAACAAGCAAGAAAAAGCTGAAGCTTATGAAAAAGTAAGAGCTTTAAATAACAAATATAGCGATTCTAAACTCGCTTTAAAGTGGAATAAATACGCGACTAAGAAAGTGGCGAAAGTAAAAAAATCTTTCGCTGTAATTTACGCCAAAAACACAAAGAATGGAGGTAGCAAATAATGCAATGGGCAATATTTATCGCATTTCTAGCAAAAACAATTAAATCTGCTGCCGTATTCATCTTTGGTAGTACCGGTGAAGCCATCACCGAAAAGAGTGGTCACCTTAATATGGGCATTCCAGGCATCATGTGCATGGGTGCAATGGGTGGTTTATTAGGTGAACGTATCTACATTAGTTCCGTTCCTGCTACTGCACCACTTAATGGTTTTATGATTCTCTTCATGCCAATTATATTCGCTATGTTATTTGCGGCATTAGGAGGTTTAATCTTTGCCTTCTTCACCGTTACCTTAAAATGTAATCATAACGTTACTGGTTTAACATTAACCACCTTTGGTGTTGGTTTATCCGCTTATTTCATTGGTTTAATCAACACTGATAGAATGGGTAAAGATGTTGGTTTAGCAGTTCAATCATTATTTAGCGGTACTTGGGACAAAAACGACTTCTTCGGAAATGTCTTCTTGTCACAATCATTCTTCACCTATTTAGCCATTATCGTGGCGGTTGTAGCGGCCATTATCTTATCTAGAACCAGAATCGGTCTTAACTTAAGAGCGTGTGGTGAAAATCCTGCCGCTGCTGATGCTGCTGGCATCAATGTTGACTTATATCGTTATTTAGCCACTATCATCGGTGCTGCTATTGCAGGTTTAGGTGGTATTACATTCGAATTAGACGTTCTTAAAGGTTACTTTAATGCAAGAGATGCTATTGATGCCTTTGGTTGGTTGTCATTATCACTTGTTATCTTCTCGATGTGGAAACCAAGTGTCTGCATTGGAGCGTCGTTTATCTTCGGTGCTCTTCAACAAATTGGTGACTATTTACCATCTTCCTCTAACGCTCAAAAACAAGCATTCTTGTTATTACCATATGTCTTCACTATTATCGTTTTAATTATCACAAGTCTATTCAACAGCAAGAACACACAGCCGCCTGCGGGTCTTGGTGTTACGTACTTTAGAGAAGATCGATAATATAATAGCCCTTAACTTTGTTAAGGGTTTTTTATTGATTACATCTCAATAAATGTCATTTACTTGCTTTGTTTTGCAAAAACAAATAGTATGTTAGGCATAAAGTTTATCTCTAAAGAAAGGAGACACTATGAAAAAAATTATCAAAGCATTACTCCTTAGTGCAGTGATCCTTGGCACTGCAGTTGGTTGCCAAGAAACAAATAGTTCCACATCAGCAAGCAGTAATCCATCTAGTAGTGATACAAGCTCTATTAGTGAATCTAGAACTAGTAGTAGCCCATTCTCGTCTGACACTTCTTCAAGTATCTCATCCAGTAGTACTTCAAGTAGTTCAAGTTCTGTCGCTCCAACATTAGCAGGTATTACATTAGATACTGCGAACGTTAAAAAGTCTTATGAGCAAGGTGAATCATTAGATTTAACTGGTTTAGTGGTTACCGCGAATTATAGTGATAATACATCAGAAGCAGTTACTAACTACACCACTAACCCTGCGAATGGCGCAAAACTAGATACCGTTGGCGCTATTCCGGTCACAGTTGCGTATAAAAC
>CAMIVH010000048.1 GCA_946401755.1 uncultured Caryophanales bacterium
CGTTATACATCATTAATAAGACGTTAACTAAAGTGGTCTTACCACTACCGATTTTGCCAACAATACCAATGGATTCACCGGCTTTGATATCAAGATTGATGTTTTTCAAATTCGCATAGTCATAGGATGGATATGTAAAACTGAAATTGCGGTAAGTAATATTGCCTTCAACTTTGTCTAACTTAACGGCGTCCTTTGGTGAATGAACAGTGATTGGACTACTTAAAAACGAACTGACTCTCTTAAGAGAGGCTCTAGCTCTAGAGAAACTAGGCACTAATTGACCTAAGGCAATCATTGGCCAAATGAGGATATCCATATAGCCAATAAATGTAATCAATTTATCGGCGTCAATTACTTCCGTGTAACCAAAGATTGTAAATGCCGTATTATGGCTCCATAAATAAACGAACCAGCCACCAAAGATGAGACAACAAGCAAACATTAAAGCGATGATAATTTCAATAAACACATCGCAGATAACGGATAATCTGGCAAATGAGATATTTACATCAGCGTTCTTCCTAGCTACTTTAGCGAAAGCGTGAATTTCTTTTGTTTCTTTAACGAACGCTTTAATTACGCGAATGCCAGTGAAGTTTTCTTGCGCGAAATCATAGAGTTCATCATACGCTCTTTGTCTTTCGTCCCATTTCGCTGCCATGTACTTCTCTGTAATTGCACCCCAAATGACGATAAGAATAACTGGAATAAAGCAGATAATTGACATTACCCAGTCACAAAATACCATCTTAATAATGGTTAAAAGCGCCATAAATGATGAGTCAATGAGCATCACTGTGCCCCAACCGAAGTAATCACTGATAGTTTCAAGATCATTAGTGAACCAGCTCATGACACTACCAACTTTTGTGTCGTGATAGTATTGTCTAGGTAAAGCTTCGGCTTTAAGGAACATCTTATGACGCATATCCGCTTCGATTCTGAAAGAAGCGTTAAACAAGGTGACACGCCAAATAATACGGCCAATAAACATGCTCCCTGCGACAATTAGAGTATAAATACCTAATGTATAAATACGGTTAATGTCGCCACCTTTTTGTAAGATGCCGACCACTTCACCGAGATATTCAGGAATAAATAATTGGATGTAATCGACCGCAATTAAAGCCAGGATGCCGATTAGAAACATCCAGCCATATTTGAGATAGTAACGATTGACATACTTTCCAAACAACATAATTAATTTCTCATTGGCAAAATACTAACATATTTCTATGTTACGGCAATACCAAATGCTTTATAAATTTATTTTTTAGTAATATAAGTCAATTTTATCAAAAATGGCACGACGCTTTCCGACTTTTATAGTTACCGCGCCAGCCGCTTCTTCTAAATGATAAGCAAGTGTGCTTGAAGGGACTTCATTAGTCTCTTCATTGACGTTTTGATTTAGTTTAATATAACCAGTTTTATTAACCGCAATACAGACATCATGGTCATAACTAAGTGTCTCTTCGTTGAAGGCTGTTGAGATTGAATAATATGGTTTAGCGGTTATTTCAATATTTTTAATATTGACGTTAAAGTATAAAGTAATCATTCCATCGACATAAGAGGAATCTGCACCGATAAAGAAGGTACCGTCATCTTTTGTGCTCACATAATGTGGATTATCAACACCAGTTAGGATGTTATTATCTACACTTAAGTAAGACATTAGAAGTTCTTCGTCTTTGATGTCGCTTTTTGATGTATTGATATTAGTAAAGGATAATGTGGCTTTAGTGAGGCCAGTGTTATCTAAACTAGCATTATTCATATAAGAATAGCTAATGACACCACCCTCTTTGGATGATGTTGAACGATCTGGTCCAGCGGAATGAGTGTCGCCATTAGAAAAACCGATATCTAGTGTGCTATTGCAACTAGAAAGCAATAAAACTAATGGAATGAATAACAATCTAGACTTTCTCATAGGAACATTATGACACATCTATTTATTTTTCGCTTTGATAAATATCACTAATTAAAAATTCCACGGTGGTCTTACCGTAATAGGTTGATAATCTAAATGTACCAACCATATCGACAAATTGATATTGGCTAATTTCACTTTTTGGAAAATAGAAGCCGGTTAATCTCGCAGCTTGACCGATGCTTGTGAGAATATGTTGTGTATCACGAGAATACATTAAGGATTGGGTTCTAATACGTGATAATTTGAACTTAGGAGATTGCCACATTTCTCCAAAAGGAGAAAAAGATTGCACTAAATCATAATTCTCACGAGTAATTTCGTTTAAATATAGATCAATTGTTTGTGGTCTTTCTTCTTTGATTTCTGTATTTGCGGCTAGTTCATTAAAGGCTTCTTTGAATTCATCAAATAATTCCTTTTTAACCGAACAGCCACCAGCAGATTCATGACCACCAGCAGTTAACATGAACTTATCTAATTTATTAAAGGCATCAACAACGTTAAAGCCCTTAGGAGCGCGACATGAACCTTTATAGTATTCACCACTAGCGTCTAGAGCAAAGATAATAGTTGGTTTTAAATACTTTTTAGCGAAGTTATTAGCGATTAAACCGATAACACCTTCTTTTTCATTAATAACGGCGATAATCGCAGGTTTACTTGTATCGATTTCTTTACTATTCTCAGTGGCGACTTTGGTAACTTCTTTTCTTTCGTTATTCACGGAATTAATCCACTCATTGTAGTTTAAAAGAAGATTTTTGTCCTCGCTAGTGAAGAATTGGACGGTTTTAATAAGAGAATCTTCATCCTCCACTAAACGGCCAACAGCGTTGACTTTTGGGGCGATTTTCATGCCAATCGCGCCTTCAGTGAATGTTTCTTTTTCTTTTAATAAATCAATATTAAAGAATTGGCCTTCTTCATACTCTTCAATGACGAGTTTTAATAAGTTACGATTATACTCCCTAATTGGCATCATATCTGACACTACAGAGATACCCGCTAAAGTAGCGAGATATTGATCAAATCTTCCGAGGAATTCTTTAGCAAACATAAATGTCACAAACCCAGCGCTTGTTGGGACATCACCAAAGTTAGAAACTGCTGGGTGAAGAATGTAGTCTGCAACAGGTAAAACTTCATCAGCTTGGTGATGGTCAAATACTAAGACTTTCATGCCATTTTTCTTACAGTATTCAATACCTTCAAAAGCGGTCACACCATTATCGACGGTTATTAATAAATCATAACCATTTTTCACGATTTCTTCCGCGTGTTTGAGGGTTAAGCCATAACCATCGAGATAACGGCTAGGGACATAATAGTCAACTGGATAAGAAAGATAGGAGAACATTTTGACTAAAATGGAGATGGACATGATGCCATCACAGTCATAGTCTCCGTATATATAAATCTTTTTATTTTCTTTGATTGCTTCTTTCACGACTTCGACACATTTATCGATGTCTTTAAAAGAATGACCACTAGCGAAATTCTCTTCGTTTACAGGAGCGAGGAGTTTTTGATATTCGTTTTCACTAATTTGAAAATATCTTAGAAGTCGATTGAGTAAACTTTCCATAATCTTATTATAAAATAAAGGCCGCTTGTAAAGCAGCCTTTTCATTAATTAATCGTTAATGCCAATGAAGATTGCTTCTTCAGGTTCTGCAGATTTATTGACACGTACTGGACGAGCCTTTTTCTTATTGGCTTTTGGTTTGATAATCTTAATACCGTGGAAGGCTTTAAAGAACACATTGGCAAGAGGAGCGAAGCAGACAAGAATAACGCCTGTAGCGATGCTCACGCCTAAGATAACGGCTAAGAAGATGTAAGAGATACTTGCGAACATGAAGCCGAAGAAGTTAACACCAAGGTATAAAGCCATAATGAAGGCAATGGTCATTGGTGTGGAGGCTAAAGCTGTAGCTTTAATCATGAGAGCGTTTCTTGCTTCAACTGAATTATCTCTATTACGATCATCGAGAACCATATCTCTTTCTTTATTCATTAAGATGATACTGGCCGCTAATGTGAAGATAGCGACAAATGGGATAGCAAGACCAGCATAGGAAGTGACTGGTAAGAATCTTAACATCGCGAATAAGCCAGCGCTGATGCCTGTGACACCAAAGCTCACGATTAAGGAAGCAAGGCCACGGCTTAAGCGGTAACGGAGTAAGAGATATAAACCACTAATTCCTAAACCAACACTTGCCGCAACGATTAAGGAAGCAACAGAAGGTTGATCAGCACTAATTCTCACGGAATCCTTTAAGGAAACGGAGACATTGGCTGGAACTTTTAAGTTAGCACCACTAGCGTTGTTTAATTCATCAAGAGTGAAGAAGTCTTTAGCAGCGATTGGCGCTAAATCAGCATATGTGATTTGTTCATCGCCTTTTAATGGTCTATCAAAGTTGATGACATAATAAGCATAGTAGACTGTGGCTGTGCCACCTTTGGTTGTATCATACTTGGTTGTATATTCGTATGTATCGAGTTCAGTAATTTCTTTTAACGCTTTATCTTCTAATTTGGCGTTATCTAAAATCGTATCAATTCTTTCTTTAACATCAGCGGTTAAGGAAGTATTGTTAGCCACTTCAGAAGTATATTCGATATAGACTTGGCTATTGCCATATGGGGAATTAGAACTATAAATAGCACCTTTTTGTGTGATACCGAAGACGATCATAGAAGCCACACTAGCAACAAATAAGATAGCGGCAGCAATGCCAACAGGCTTTTTGAGTTTTGTATAATCCTTTTCAGGTTTAATTTGTCTCATGCCTTTTCTTTCGCTTTCATCAAATTTAGCGTCGGCTTCTTTAAGTGGATCAGCAACTTGTTCAGCAGCGATATCGAATAAGTCATATCTACCAGCGAAGTTTTGTTCGTTAGTGACAAGCCATTGCATACCACGTAAGAAGATGAGGTTTAATAATAAGGAAACAACACCGCCTAAGATGCTAGCGACAGCGAATGATTTCATCATAACGCCACCTAATAAGTAGCAAGCAACACCCATAGTGACTAACACGACGTGTAAGTCAACGATTGGTAATAAGGATTTCTTAGCGGCTTCTGTATTAGCTTTCTTAAGAGTTCTGCCACGGTAACATTCTTCTTTGAATTTTTGCATGTAGATGACACCGCTTAAGACACTGATTAAGCCTAAAGCGATTAAGCCAACCATACCGGCGACATTGAATTCAGCACCTAATAAGACGATGAATAATAAACCTAAGAATGTCGCAACGATGGATGTAACAGCGATACCACTAGCGCCTAATCTATAGAAGTAGATAAGTAATAAGGTAACGACAGCGATAGCAACGACTGTAGCAATAAATGTTCTGCTCCAGGCAAGTGTTTCGTGTGTGCCTAATTCAACTAAACTTTCAACGAATAAGTCAGCGGTCTTAGAGAACATGAAGTCAACGTGGTATTCCATTTGACCAGCATTGAGCAAGTTCACATAATAGCGAGCGTTTCTATAAGCTTTGGCTAAGCTATCAGGAGTGATTTTATTGTTTTCATCGACATCTGGTTGAACGTAAGCTCTTAAAGCGGTTTGTTCTTCGTCTAAGAATGGATCAGCAGCATCGAAAGTCATTAAGACTTTGCTAGCAATAGCAGCGTCATATGTATCGGCTGAGTTTTGATTGATTTTATCGTATGAGTAATAGTCTTCGATGTAGTCGTACCAAAGGTAGAGGTAAGCGTGTCTCTTGGCTTCTTCTTGCTCTTCTTCGCCTTCTTGGTGTTTGTGTTGTTCTTCCACTTCACCGGTGTTATTATCACTCATTTCCTTAGCTTCTGTATAAACAGCTTGGAATAACTCATTATCGGATTTGATTGGAATAATGATTGTTGGATAACCCTTATCATCTGTCCAATAGGCATTCTTTTTAGCATCGAGGAATTCAGTTGCTAAAGCATAAGTTTCCTTTGAGTTAGAAATAGCCAAGGTGGCGTTGAATGAAAGATAGTTTTGGATAATTTCATAATCTTGGTCTGTATCTTGAACGAAAGAGACCTTGATTGTATCGAAACCAGCGGTTTCAACTTTATAACGAGAGATATCAGCAGTCGCTAATCTCTTTTCCATGATTTTTGCAGTTTCTTTAACAGCTTCATCATCGGTGAATTCATAATCTTTGTCTGGATTACCATCGTCATCTTTGGCATTGATGCGGAAAGTTAATTCACGACCCTTTGTGAATTCGATATTACTGTTCATATTTGTAACTACGGTGGCAAATGTTGCCCCAACCATCAATAGCGAAGTAGCCGCTATGACAATATGTGACCATAATCTACGCATATTTATTCCTCCTAATACGTGTATGTGCATTCGCTCGTAAGGCGACGTCATTGAATAATATACTCTAATTACATAAGTAATTCAATATATTTGTATGACTAAATGAGAAAATAAAAGAACAAGACGAGTCTTGTTCCATTTTTTAAAAATAATTTATAACATTATTAGAATAATGTTGTTTGATGACCAATTTTAAGATGCTTATAAGCTTTCTCTGTGGCGACACGTCCACGAGCGGTTCTATCGATCATGCCAATCTGGAGAAGATATGGTTCATAAACGTCTTCTAAGTTATCAATTTCTTCACCAATTGCACTCGCTAAAGTATCTAAACCAACAGGTCCACCTTTGAATCTTTCGATGATGGTTTTTAAGTATTTGATATCGACATCATCAAGACCGAGTTCATCCACTTTTAAGGCCTTTAATGCTTGTAAAGCATCGTTGATGGTAATGTGATCTTCACCCGCATAGTTAGCAAAGTCACGAACTCTTCTAAATAATCTATTAGCAATACGAGGTG
>CAMIVH010000049.1 GCA_946401755.1 uncultured Caryophanales bacterium
TCTTTGCCATCTTTACCATCAACGCCGTCTTTGCCATCTTTACCATCAGCGCCAGCAGGACCTTGTGGACCAGCTTCGCCTTGAGGACCTTGAGGACCGATTTCGCCTCTATCGCCCTTTTCACCTTGAGCACCTTTGATGTTGCCAGCTGGTTGCCAGGCACCACCAACTTTTAAGAAGATATCCCAAGTTGAGATATTGACGAAAAGGTCACCATTTTTACCATCACTATCAGAAGGGTTCTTTGTGTCCGCTAATAATGACGCACCGTCGGCGCCTCTAACGGATTCTAACCATTCATCATAGGTCATTGTGCCGCCAGCAGCTTTATACAACTGATAAATTTGTTGCTTTTCATAAGTGCCAGCTTGACTGTTGATTGAAGCGTTTGGACCTTGGAAGTTGCAGCCCGTTAAGAGCATGCCAGCTAATGCCAAACCTACAAACATTTTTGAAGTTTTTTTCATAAACTGTCTTTTTCTCCTTTTTAAGATATAAATTTGCCTACAATCATATTTCAATGCAAAACGCATGACAATAATTAAAATTTATAGATTTATACGGCAAAAACCGTCAATTTTTATGACAATTATGAAAATGAAAAAATGACAATGATGAGATAGATTAATTCGTATTTATTAATAAATATAAGGGTCAAAATTACTATCAAAGTGATAGCAAAATTTTTATCAATAGGCAGTTAAAAAATATGTTACAAAAAATAAAAAAGTGTAAATAGATAATAGTTACACTCGCATTTCGATTTTTAACAAAATCTTCGTTTAAACACGTTAAACCCAAGATTTAATATTACACGCATCGTTTTATTAATGCAAGCAAATATTTAAAAATTAGGTTAAATTTTTTATTTGTGGTTTTTTAAGAATTCTAACAAATCTTCTTCTCTTAATGGCTTTGTGAAGTAGTAGCCTTGAATATAATCGATCTCTTTTTGCTTGGAGATTTCCAATTGCTTTTCGTTTTCGACACCTTCAATAACGATTGGGATGTTTAAACTCTTGAATAAGTTGATTGCCGCGTTAAAGAAGATTTCAACGTTTAATTGCTCACTTAATAAAGATTTATCAAGTTTAGCGATTGAGAATGGTAGTGTGATGAATCTCGCCATATTAGAATAGCCGCTGCCAAAATCGTCCATTGCAAACTTAATGCCGTGTTGGCCTAAGTCATTCATAAACTCTCTAGTTTTGGTTGGATACTTAACAGCGATTGTTTCAGTAATTTCTAAACACAATCTATTAGGATCAATTTGATAATCATTAATAGTCTTAAGGAATCTTTCACTTGGGTTATTAAAGAATTCTGCACAGGAAACGTTCACTTCTAAGATTTCAATCTGTGGATTTCTTTGCATAAAGGCACATGTTTCATTTAAAACGAATTGGTCAATATCGTTTGCCAAGCCAAAACTTTCAGCAATTGGGATGAATTCACCAGGACCAACATAGCCTAATTCGTTATTATCTAATCTAATCAATGCTTCACAGTGATTGAAACATTTCTTTTTAATATCCCAGATTGGTTGATAAACCATATATAAACCTTTTCCGGTTCTTAAACAGTTCTCTAAGATTTCCTTAATCTTTCTATCTCTGTTAACACGGTCCATAAAGTCTTTACCGAGTTCCACACAGTTAGAATCTCTAAAGTTAATAACGGATAATGTTCTAGCAATGAAGTTATTATATAAATCTGAATTATAGAAAACCTTTTCGTTAACGAAATAGAACATGTTAACGGTAATCTTAACGTTATTGCCTTTGATGCTTAATGTTTCATTGAATCTATTTCTAATTGCGTCAACCATCTCTAATTGTTCTTTATCGTTTCTTAATAAAACAATGAAACGCGAAGAAGTAGTTCTAAAGATAAATGCTTTCTTATTAACGCTTTGAATATACTTTCTAACGCGATAAACAAGTTCATTCGCGGTCGCTAAACCAAACTTTTCACTAAACATGCCAAAGCTTTCAATATCAAAGATGATGTAATATTTTCTTTGTTTTTCAAATCTTTGAACATTGATGTATTCAATAAACGCTTCATTATTAAAAGCTTTAGAAATGCGGTCAACTTTAATATCTGGATCACAAACAGTCACGACCGCGAACATCGCTGACAAAGTGAATGATAAGCCAGACATAATGTAATTTGGTTGAATTGTTTGAATGGTCGCAGCGGTAAGAACGATACCCATAATACAAAGAAGAGTGCGCATTAATTCCTTTGGCAAGACTTTTCTATACACAATCGTGTGAATTAAAGTCGCTAAGAAGTTCATGCCCCAGTTAACGACATATAACATAAGAAAAGCGGGCCCTGGTTGGAAATCAAAGTATCCGCTTTCTGAATTATAGACAAAAGAGAAATTTAAATGGTGGAGGCAGTTGGTAAATAGGAAAATGCCTCCTAAAGCAGAAGGAATAATGGTTAATAAGTATAGAGGGGAATATCTTAATGATTTACCAATCGCATACAAAACAAAAGCATATAAAAGATAGGATTCAACAATCTGCATGAAGAAATAGATTTCTGCGACCGCTTCAACCCAGCCGATATGTACAACATTTGAGTTATCTAATAAGACACAAAATAGAATACATAACGATACGTTAACAACAAGCGTAACTAAGCCAACACCAAATAAGCGATATGTCGAGACAGGGAATTTCTTTCTAGAGAAATATGCGACAGTGATCGCCGCTAGAATTATCAAAGAACAAACTTCGAAATAATAGTTAACATGCAAGTTGGTTGGGAGTGCGCCAAATGATGATAATAAAGTCATGATACCTTTGTATTTTAGCAAATAATTTTCTTATATCAATGTTAAAAAAATAAGAGATTGAAATAACAAAAATAATTAACACGTCCATCAATTATTGTTATCTCTTGTGGTGGTCTCACTTTTTAGGGGATTTTCAATCAAAATATAAGCAAAAAACAATAAAAAAATTTAAATACGGACAAAGAAAACTTAAAGAACCACAATAATATAATAAGTATTTAAGAAAAGTTTGATTAAAACACACTTTTTTAGATATATTTTGTTGATATTTTTTTCTTAGAAATTGAAAAATGACTTTTCCTTGACTATTTCCAAAACAATGTAACATTTTTGTTTTTATTAAATTTCAAACAATGAGAACAATTTGCTTCAGAAATGGAATTAAAAATTCCAACACTAATATATATAAGGAATAAAGGGATACAAATAAAAAAGTTAGAAAAAGAAATAACCACTTTTAAGTGAAAAAAATATTGCAAAAGTGTTTGTCATGCACGCGTTTTCGTGTATGATTTATAGCCAATAGGGGAAAAGAGTATGAAAAAACTAAATAAATTAACAATTACTCTAGGCGTCTTCTCTTTGTTATTAACTGCATGTCAAGGTACTGGTGTTACAAGCTCATCTAGTGCATCTAGCTCTTCCAGCTCATCAAGTACCAGCCAAGCACCAAAAGAATATAAGGTCACTTGGAAAAACTTTGACGGAACTATCTTAGAAGTTGATGAAAGGGTCACGGAAGGAACAACTCCAACATATGATGGATTAACTCCGACTAAGGCTGCTGATGAACAATATGACTACACATGGACTGGTTGGACTCCAACTGTTTCACCAGTCACAAGCAATACCGAATATGTTGCTACATTTAAAGGCGAACTTAAAAAATACGACATCGTTTGGAAAAACTATGATGGCAATGTCCTTCTAGTTGACCACGTCGAATATGGTAAAACACCAACATACAATGGTGCGACACCAACAAAGCCACAAACAGATCGTTTCTCATACGATTTTGTTGGCTGGGATCCTGAAGTTAAACCAGTTACTGGTTCAGCGGAATACACCGCCGTTTTTGAAGAAGGTCCAAGAAAATATACAGTCACTTGGATGAACTATAATGGTGTGATTTTAGAAACAGATAACAATGTACCATATGGCACGATTCCAACTTTTGATGGAGCAGAACCACAAAGAATTGGTGATAATCGTTTTGAGTACATTTTCAAAGGTTGGTCTCCAGAAGTTGGCCCTGTCACAGGCGATATTACCTATGTCGCTACATTCACATCAAACATCAAGAGATATACAGTCACTTGGTTAAACTATGATGGCACAACATTAGAAGTTGATCAGAATGTCGCTTATGGTTCCACTCCAACATATGATGGTGATAGACCAACTAAGCCAACAGTCGGTGGTTTCAAACAAACATTTGCTGGTTGGTCTCCAGAAATTACTGCAGTTACTGGAAATCAAACATATACTGCAGTCTTCGTTAATGGTGATCCAGTATTTGGCTTTGATCTAATCAATTACGAATTAAAACCAGGTGTTAAGCCATCAGATATTCAAGGTGCGCCTTGGATTAACTCAAACCTCAACGGCCAAATCAACAAGATTAAAAAACCATCATTAAAAGACGACTTCTATACATCTGTTAACTACGAAAATATCCTTTCTGGTGATGGTGGCGCCTTTGGCTTAGCGGATCAGTACGTCAATCAAGCGTTATACGAAATCTTCTATGGTGATGAGACCATCAATAATGATATTCTCTGGGCTTTCGGTGATTTAGCGAGCGCAGGTGACGCTGCAGGTGTTACCAGCTATTTATCTTCTTTCAATTTAGACGATTATTTAAGCAGCAAAGATGCTTTCACCTCTATTTCTCCATTGTTTACTATCAATAAAGATGGTAACGATTACGAGTTAGGCGTTGATGATGGTTATATCAGTGGTAATTATGATTGCTTAGGGCTTGTTTGGCTCTATAGCACATATCAAGGCGGTCAAATCTTCTCACAAGAACTATTCAAAATCCTTGATGTCTTAGATGAAACGTTTGGTTTAACCACAACACAAAATCAAAGAAATGCGGTAGGCGCTCTTGAAAACGATTTTATCAATACTGCTTACCATAACTATACTGGCAGCTCAACAGGATATGAGACCAATGAAATTCCATGGGCACAACTTAAGAGCGCTTTGTTGGATTTAGGCATTGCGGATGATGCGATGATTTGGATACCAAACCATTATGTTGCTTTATTTAATAACATCTATAACACCTATGCTATTAACAGACACAATACTTTAGAAGACCTTGTTAGAACAAGAATTGAATTTGGATGTCGTTTCTTAGCGGGTATCACTAACTATAAGAACATCAATGTCAGTCTCACAACAATGAACAGATACTCTAGTGGTGTCATGTTTAGCCGCGAAGCTTATATCCATTATTATGATGACAATGGTGCTTTAACAAAAATTGCTCAAGCAGCATTACCAATCCTTTATGAACAATCTTATCTAGCACTCCAAGGCTTTAAAGAAGTTAAGGACAAAGTTTCTCAATTAATCACTGACATCTTAAGTGGTTTTGAAGAAATCTTTGCGGAAGAAACATGGCTCAGTTCCTCAACAAGAGAAAGAGCGATTAGAAAAATCCAAATGATGTCATTTGAATCATGCTATCCTGATTTTTATAAAGATTTTGTCGAGATTAAAGATGATGATTTAGAAACTGTTTCAGGTGTGGCTTTGTTGAGCCGTTATTATGATGCTTATGTTGAAACTATCTTCAATGGTATTTCTCTACCAAGCCGAGAGTGGTTAACAATGCCAACATACACAAATAACGCTTTCTATAGTCCAACCACAAACTCATTTGTAATTCTTAATGGTTTAGTTAGAGGCTTATATTACAGTGATGATGTTGAAGTCTTATATGGCACAATCGGCGCCGTTATTGGTCACGAAATTACTCATGGCTTTGATAGCAGTGGTTCACAATTCGATGAATATGGTAGACAATCCAGTTGGTGGACAAATGCTGATTGGAATAAGTTTGAAGCAAAAGTGGAAAAGATGATTAGTTTCTATGACAGTATTACTTTATGGGGCGATACAAAAGCCATCGGCGATAAGAACAATACTGAAGCGACCGCTGATATGGGTGGCATGAGAGTCATGTTGCACTTAGCTAAGAAAGTACCTAACTTCGACTATGACTTATTCTTTAGATCATTCGCCTATCTCTGGTGCCGTGCGCCATTTGGTATGGATGCTGCTCAATCACTTAGAGAAGATACACACCCATTCTATTATTTGAGAACTAACGTGACATTAGCCCAATTCGATGAATTCATCGAAACATACAATATCCAACCAGGCGATGGCATGTACATTCCAGAAAACCAAAGAGTAAAAATTTGGTAATTATAACAAAATATATTAAGATAAAAGAGCGCTCGTATGGGCGTTCTTTCTATAAATAATTATGCTCGAGAGAAAAGAAATCCTAACCACAAAAAACCTCGTCTTAAAATCAATTGAAGATGATGATAGAAACGATGTCTTTTCCGTGTTTGAAAATCCACTTGTTGGCAAAACATATATGACACCAGTTTTTGAGAATGATGAAGCGAGAGAAAGATTTTTTTCTAGGCTTAAAGAAAACACATTAAAAACCACAAGATTTTGTTATGGGATTTATTATAATAAATCATTTATTGGCTTACTCAATGATGTTGATGTGAAAAACGATGAGGTAGAAGTGGGCTATTGTTTGCACCCAAATTATTGGAATAAAGGCTATGCTACCGAGGCACTTGAAGTCGCGATAAAAGAACTATTCAGGATTGGCTACAAAACAGTGGTGGCTGGCCACTTTGTTGAGAACCTCGCCAGTGGTCGTGT
>CAMIVH010000050.1 GCA_946401755.1 uncultured Caryophanales bacterium
GCTTTAGGATTCTTAATGCCATATTGATAGCATAAAGCTTCCTTATTAGCCTTCTTACCACTGACTAAGTTCTTTGCAGTGTATTCTTGAGCAATTTGTTTATCAGTTTCAGGATTAAATTCTAAATAATCGATACCATTTAAGATACCTGAGAAGTCCCATTCTCTATAACGGAGAACACTATCTAGACCCATACCACCTTCAGGAGTTAATAACTCGAGATGATGAGTTGGGGAAACAGTTGTGATTTTATTAGAATAAACAATACCCGCTTTTAAAGTGGATACTTGGTCTTTGAAACGGACGGAACCATTATCAAAGTATTCATCTGTTAAGTTATAGAAATCACCTAAGGTGAACTTAGGCATTAAGCCTTGGAAGGCTGGGTTATGGATGGTGAAAACAAATTTTGTTTTAGCGAATTTTTCTCTACATTCTTCATCCACACGTAATAAGCATGGGAGCATACCTGCTTGCCAGTCATGAACATGAATGATGTCTGGACGAGCGCGTCTAGTGAGTAAGTATTGTTTGACCGCCATAGTAAAGAAGGCGAATCTTTCACCATCATCAAAGTCACCATAGATGTGACCTCTTTCGAAATATTGTTGATTTTCAATAAAGTAATAATTGATACCTTCATTAACGATTTGATAAACGTCGACTGTTTGCTTTCTCCAAGACATATGCGTCTTATAAGAAGCCGCTTTCTTTAAAGCTTTATCAGAGATTTGACGACGAATAGAATCGTAGAAAGGTAAAAAGATTGAGACGTCTTCCCCCATCTTTACTAATTCTTTAGAAAGGGAATAGACGACATCAGCAAGACCACCCGTTTTACAAAATGGGCGGGCTTCACTAGCAACCATAACTATTTTCATTTTAAATATTAGCTCCGAAACTGATATACATGTAGTGATCTTCTTCACCGGCAACATCACGCACTTCTTTTATTTGCACGTGCTTATCGGCGACAACGTATTGAAGATGACTACCTTTACCGACTTTAGTTTTACTAAAGAGAATGCAGTCTTTAACAACCGCTCCTTCTTCGACAATAACGTCACGAGAAAGGATGGAATTTATAACGGTACCCTTAATCGTAGAACCGTTAGATATGAATGAATTACTAACGTTAGCCTTTTCACCATATAAGGCTGGAGGGGTATTGTGTGTAGTTGTATAAATTGGCCAATCTTCTTTGAAGAGTTGTTTTCTTACTTCATAAGAGAGTAATTCCATGGAGTATTTAACAAAGCAATCAAAATCTAAGATTGGGGCGACATAGCCATCAAAGGCAAAGGCATTGACTTCATATAAGCCATTCGTCGCACAGTAATTAACTAAATCACGAATATTAAATAAGGTAGAGATTTCTCTTGTTTTATTAACAAGTTGACAGAATGTTCTGTAGTTGAAGATGAAAGTCTCTAAAGAGACCATCGCTTCTTTTGCGGTACCCATATTAACTGAGAAGTTCTTTACTAACTTATTTTCTGTTTTGATAACATCACAGTTTAAGAATTCTTCTTTTGCGTTCTTCACTCTCTTATAAATAAGGGAGATTTCTCGACCAGATTCGATGTGTTTTTCAATATAGTCTCTAAAGTCGATAGACATTAAGAAGAAGGCAGGAGCGACAACGACATAGTCGGCATCGATATCTTCAAAGTGTATTCTATTACTTAATAAGTTATTAACATCAGTATTGAACTTTCTACTTGGAACATTTTCATTATAGAAAATTCTTTGGTTACCAAGTTTGGTGTTGTTGACCCAGATGGAACCATCTCTCACGTGAGAAACCACAGAGTGGAGAGTACGGTCCACTAAGATACCAACGTTATCAATACCAGAGTTAGAGAAGTTTGATAATGTGAAGTCCATTAAGCCATATCTTCCTAAGAAAGATACTGTACCAATTGGACGCTTCTCAGTGAGCTTACCTAATGAAGGAGCATCATGTAAATTACAAAAACCATAGACTTTTGCCATATTAGTGAGACACCTTTCCGCCGACTAAGGCAATTTCTTTACTATCTTTATTAACGACGACACCACTTTCAATAACGGTGTTAGGAGCGACAATTGCGTTATAGACTTTGGCACCACGTTTAATGGTACTACCTTCCATGACGACACAGCGGTCAACCACGGCATCTTCTTCAATTAAGACTTCGTTAGAAATAACGGAAGAATTAACATTACCTAAGACAATTGCGCCTTGGTTACAAATCGAAGATTTAATGGATGCTTCTTTACCTAAATAGTGAGGTAAGGAATATGTATCTTCGGTATAGATTCTTGTACTTCTATCACCATGGAAATGTAAGTCACTTCTGTCTAACGCGACGTCCATATTAGCTTCATGTAAGGAATCTAATGTACCAACGTCTCTCCAATAGCCTTTAAATCTATAGGCTTGAAGTTTTAAACCATCATTGAGCATGGCAGGGATAATATCACCACCGAAATCATGGTTTGTATCTAAAGCTTTATCAGCAATTAAGTATTTTCTTAAGACTTTCCAAGTAAAGACATAAACACCCATAGAGGCTAAATTGCTCTTTGGTTTCTTCGGCTTTTCTTGGAATTCAGTAATACGGTCAGTTTTATCAACCGCCATAATACCAAATCTACTAGCTTCTTTTGGATCAACTTCAATAACAGAGATTGTGGCATCAGCACCACTATCAACGTGGAGGTCAATCATTTCGTTATAAGTTGTTTTATAAATATGGTCACCTGAGAGGATAAGAACATAATCAGGATTAAGACCATCTAAGAATTCAATGTTTTGGGTGATAGCATCAGCGGTACCTTTATACCAGTTAGCGCCTTCATCTGTTTGACGAGGGGCAATAGAAGTAAGAAGGGCGTGGACACCATTAAAGCCCCACTTTTCACCATTACCGATATAACTATCGAGAAGAGTAGGTTCATATTGGGTTAAAACACCAATTGTATTGATTCCACTATTAGCACAGTTACTAAGAGGGAAATCGATAATCCTGTATTTAGCCGCAAAAGAGACTGCAGGTTTAGCCATTTTTTTAGTTAAAAGACCTAATCTTGTCCCTTTGCCGCCGGCAAGTATCATTGCTACGACATTATGTGACATAATATGCTCCTTTTATGTTCATAAAAAATTATAACACTGCGCACGCGTAGTTTAAAAACATTTTTGCTACTTTTATATAAAAGATATATAATAGCGGCATGAAAGTCCCAGTAGACCGTCGTAGAACGATATTAATCTTTATCATCGCGGATCTCTTGTTCGCGGTAGCCTTATTCCTATCTTGTATGCAACTATTCCTTTTCCAGAAATGGGGAGTGATTCAAATACTCATTATTATCCTTTATGTTGGGACAAGTATTGGTATGCTGCTACTTGCTTTATTACGTAATTTCTACGTTATTGAAAGTAAGTTTCTCGTCCAAGTCAGAGCGTTTAAAGAAGCCTATTTCTACTATAACGATGTAGTGTATATCGATAAGGAACAAGCGGAAAAGAAAAGAACACTTGCTTTCTACACTAATAGGGGGCATGTCAAGTATTTGCCTTTTGATAGGAACGGAGAAATTTATAAGGTAATGCTTAAAAGATGCAACAATCTGATTGATAAAGAAGAATTTAAGAAGCGTCATCCAAACGTTAAAATATAAACAAA
This sequence comes from uncultured Caryophanales bacterium, assembly GCA_946401755.1. GTDB lineage: Bacteria > Bacillota_I > Bacilli_A > RFN20 > CAG-826 > RUG14515. The sequence goes on from CAMIVH010000050.1 coordinate 3,675, forward strand.
ATAGAGGTTAAATGTTATCAACCTCTTTTTTATTAGTGTATTAGCAACTGAAAATTTTGATTTTCAATGAGACAATAAAAAACAAATTTCTTGTTGCTATGATTTTTATCTTATGATAATATTAATCGGCAACAAATCAGGAGGACGATGATATGTCAAGAGTTTGTCCAGTATTAGGAAAAGGTCCATTAAGCGGTAACAACCGTTCCCACTCTTTAAGAGCTACACGTCGTAGATGGAACACCAATCTTCAAGTTCGTACCGTCGTTGTTGATGGCAAAGAAATGCGTATTCGTATGTCTACAAGAGCATATCGTAGCCTCAATAAACAATATAAGGATCGCTAATCTTTTACTAAAAAGACAAGATATAAAAAATGACTCGAAATCGAGTCGTTTTTTATTTTATCGCTAAGACGTTTTCTCTAGAAACTTTCTCGTTACGATAGATAGCTTCTATATCGTAAGTACCATCACTATTCTTTTGTTGATATGTATCAAAGAAGTAATATGTTTCTTTAAGATGTTGACCTTGAGTAATGGTATGAGTCTTTATGCCAGTATCAGCGGCTAATTCATATGTTTGGACTGCTTTATCACCTTTATAGAAAGATACTCTAGCGGTCTCTAAATAATAACTGCCTTCATAGGAGAATGTTTCCCCTAGATAAGTCATATCAACATCCACTTTAAAGCGGTGTATAAGGTTTGGATAATCTACTGGCACAAGAGTCTCAAATTTAGACCAAGTGATATCCACTTTATAGTTAGTGCTTGTTAAAGTCACTGTTGGTTCGTTTATTGCATAATCTCTAGTGTATGATTCAATATACGCTAATAATTCATTGTCTTGATATATTGCAATAGCGTTATCTTTCTTTTTTAAAGAATATTCATTACGCATACCATAATAGCTACTAACCATTTCACCACTCTTTAGATCTAGAGTTGTTAAATATACGAATCCATCTTCATAACGGTAGGAGACAGTCACTTCATAAACATTATCTTTATTCACGTCAGTAAACGCTATATCAAGGACATTACCGAATACGGTAAAGTTCTCTTTATTACTTCTGACAGTCATCGGAGAAACTCTATATAGTTCATTATTATAATAAAGATAAGCATCATCATATGTTTGATTAGCATCAGTTGTTCTAACAGTAAATAAGGCAACACCATAAGTATCGACAACATTATGTGGCATCACATTTGCGACACTTAATGTAGGATTATCGCTTGTGTATGTGATGTCATTCTTTTCTTTATAGTTAGTAAAAACTTGACTAAACTCTTTGGTCTTATAATCATCCTTGCTAATTAATTCAACAGTAAAACAATCATAGCTAGGAGGGATAACAGGGACACTAGAACTGCTTGATGTACTTGAACTTGAAGAAGTACTAGTGCTACTTTCACTACTATCTGATGAGGAAATGACGCTACTATCTAAAATACTGCTAGAGTTTTCGCTTGTTACTGGTTGAACAGCGCAACTAGTTAATAAGAGCAAAGGAATAACATATATCAATGATTTTTTCATATTTTTGCCTCTCACTTATTAAGACGACTGATTATGAATAATCTGTCAAAAAAATTAGTGAATAAAGATTAAAGGTAACGGGGATAGAATGAATGTGAAAATAGCCCACCATTCATTAAAGGCAATTGGAATAAATTTAGGCCTAGCCATCACTTCATTACCGTTTTCATCAACACTTTTATCTAAATAAATCTTATAAGTCGCTCTTGGATTAAGCAAGAGAATAACCATCGTTAAAGCAAGAATAATACCAATTACTATTGCGATAATACTTAAGACTTTAGAAGAATCGACTTCCGCCATCTTAAATGTTTCATAGCCGACTAATGCATTTAGTGCGGGCAACGCAAATGCGCATGTCATACATAATGTAGAAACGATCATGTGTGTGCGTAAGAATTGAAGTGGCATAAACAATAAGCAACCAATGAATGCGGCGGTAATAATACTTAAAGCCACTAAGACATAGATAGTAATACTTTGTGAATTGGTATTACTCATCTTATAGATGTAAAAGACAATGATGCCCACCATTGAAAGGACTATAGCGATATTGCCATAGATGTTTCTTTTAAAAGAATTTGGATAATTGAATTCATATGGAAACATTCTTTTGAAAGAATATTTCACATCATGTCTTTTATAGTAAAATGCGGAGGAAAGAAAATATCCTCCCACAAAAAGAGATAAGCTAGCTAAAAAAATCGCAAGGGAAATAAAGCCCATATTAATGGAATAAGCTATCGTACCTTTCTTTAAAGTTGTCCGCGCTGAATAAGTAGTTACCAGCGACTAAGACATCTGCACCAATATTTAAGCAGTCCTTACCAGTGATATCGTTAATACCACCATCGACAGAAATTAAAGCGTGACTTCTTGTTTCAACGATTTCATCGATAAGAGCGCTAATACGATCTAATGTTTCTGGAATGAACTTTTGTCCACCTGCACCTGGTTCAACACTCATGACAAGAACAAGATCTAATTTTTCTAAGAATGGGAAGACCTTTTCAATTGGGGTTCCTGGTTTAACAGAAAGACCCGCTTTCATTTTATTTTTATGAATTTCATCGATGACTGCATCGACTTCATCATCGTTTTTACATGCTTCATAATGGAAGGTTAAATAGTCAGCGCCTGTTTTAGCGAACTTTTTAACGAAGCTCA
>CAMIVH010000051.1 GCA_946401755.1 uncultured Caryophanales bacterium
GATATTTCTGGCATCATTTCCTTATTAACTGATTATCAAGAATTCAATAATCAACTTAATGGTAAAGAAATGTCTGACCCAACAGTCTTAAAGAATTTAACCGGTACAGGTGGTGCCTTAAAAGATGTCCTCTGTGACATGCATGATTCTAACTTATTCCATACACCTGCTAGAAACATCGATGGTGCGACATATTACACAACTAAATATGATTCAGGCTATACCTTATTCGAAGAATTAATCAGCAAGATTTGTTCATTCGTGAAGTTAGATGACTTTGCTTACGATAGCACCTATGAGTTAGATGTCTCTACCTACGGTAGCGCCGCTAATAAACTAACTGCCCGCATTAATGAAATCACCAAAGCGGATGATACAGGTGTTTCCACAAATGTCTATCACACCGCTCAAGGCACAGCTTGGTATGATGAAATCGATTCCATTATGAATCTTGCTAATACCGCTGCGGATATGACCACAGGTACATCTTTAGATGTCTCCTCATTTGAACTTAATAAACTCTCACCAACACAAATCAAGGATATGTTAACCGCGGTTAATAGTTCTGATATCCTCGCTGATGCTTTACCAAAATTCATCAAAGATGGTTTCACATCTATTAATCTTGGTACATTAACTTCCTATAGCGATGTTAACTATGCTTATTATCGTTTAGGCCAAGTCGTCTATGGTGGTGATGATGCCGATTCACCAGCGGGTTCTGAAATTGATAACATCTATCAAGTGATGAGTGTCCTTTATAACGAAGGCACACAAACCTATAACACTGATATGAACAATATGACAGAGTTTGCTAAAGGTAGTGAAGGTGAAGCACGCTTAACTGGCTTACTCAAGTTCTTATATCAATCACATATCTTTGATACATCCTTAAATGGTACCTATAAACAATATAACGTTGTGGATGGTCATAACATTACCGCTCAAGGTATTATGCTTTATAACTCCTTAGGTAATGATTTATCCGCTTATATCGCTAAAGACGCTGATAAATCGACTTCTGCTAAAAGTGCTTTAGATAAGATTTCTACCTTATCAACTATCGTTCATATGGAAAACTACATTGAAAGTGAAGTTGATATCACTTATCAAGTTGAAGCCAAAGGCTTAAAGAGACTTGTGGACTTAACGGATGGTCAGATTAACGCTAGTACATTTAACGATAATAACGTTAATACCATTAAAGCCAAGAAATCACTCATTTTAGGCATCGTGGAAAGCGCTTATAACGCCACAGCTGAAACTGACCCAAGCTTATACAAACGTTCCGCTATTACGAGCGAATTCATTTCTGGCTTATTCAATACAATCTTAGAAAATCAATACACCAAGCTCGAAACTAAACCAACATATCAATATGTGGTCTATAGCTTTGGTAATGATGATGCCTCAACCTTAGATATCTCTGATTATGATGCACTTGATGTCATCGAAAGAGATGGTTTAGAAGGCATGCTTGATGCTTTAGATTATATTGGTGCTACTTCAACCCCAAGTTCATTGCAAGCAAACCGTGAACAAATCAAAGCGAAGTTTGCAATGATGGGTGAACAACCAGGTAAGAACTCTCATATGGCACAAGCCTTATACCTTACCGAAGCGCATCAATATCTAAAGAATCTCCGTAATCCTGCGGTTACAAACGGTGGTCAAATGTTCGTCCCAGTCGATGAGACAAGCAATGATCCAACCGGTAGCAATAACGTTTATAGCAACTCTTTCTCTTTCAAAGAATACGGGGAAAGAATTGATAACTTCCTTAATGGAGCAACCATCGGAATCTAATATGGCGAGCACAATTAAGGAACAACACATTAATCAAATCGAAGTGATGAAAAGCAAATTTATTGCTTACTTCCTTCCCTTAGATAACGAAGAGAACTTTAAGCCATTCTTGGCCGCTCTTCGAAAAGAACACAAAAAGGCGCGTCATATCGTTTATGCATATCGCGTCGGTATGAAAAGTAAATCTTGTGATGACGGGGAACCTAAAGGTACTGCTGGTCATCCCTTGCTTGATTTACTTTACAAAAAAGACATTAATAATGTCGCCTTATTAGTGGTCAGGTATTTTGGTGGCACTAAACTTGGTGCTTCTAGATTACTTAGAACCTACTTACAAGCGGGTATTGATGTCATCAATAGTAGCGAGTTAATCGCTTTATAGAAAGGTAACAGCATTATGGCAAATTGTGATGGTAACTGCGAACACTGCAGCGTTGAAGGCTGTGGTGAACGTATCGTTAAAAGCAAACCAAACGAATTTACAAACATCAAAAGAATCATTGGTGTTTTATCCGGTAAAGGTGGGGTCGGTAAATCTTTTGTGACTTCATCTATCGCCGCTTACTTAAATAGAAACGGATTAAAAGTCGGTATCTTAGACGCTGACGTCACCGGTCCTAGTATTCCTAAAGCCTTTGGTGTGAAGGAAAAGGCCTATGGTGAAAATGGCTTTATTTTCCCCGCTAAAACAGTCGGTGGTATTGAAATCATGTCCGCTAATCTTCTTTTAGAAGATGAAAAAGAACCAATCATTTGGAGAGGACCATTAGTTGGTAATCTTGTTAAACAATTCTTTGAACAAGTGATGTGGGGCGAATTAGACGTCTTATTAATCGATATGCCTCCAGGCACAGGCGATGTGGCTTTAACCACATTCCAAAGCTTACCAATCGATGATTTAATCATCGTCACATCTCCTCAAGACTTAGTTTCTTTAATCGTCACAAAAGCCATCAAGATGGCGGAAATGATGAATATCCATGTCTTAGGTGTTGTGGAAAATATGTCATATCTCGTCTGTCCAAAATGCGCAGAAAAGATTCCAGTCTTTGGTGAATCTCATTTAGAAGAATTCGCGAAAGAAATGAAATTTACTATCTTAGGTAAATTACCACTCAATAGTGATAACACTAAGTTAATGGACAAAGGTGAAATTGAAAAAGTTTCTCTTCCAGAAATCAAAAGTGTTATTGATGCAATTAAAGGAGAGTAATTATGTTAGAGTTAGATTCACGTCGTAAAAAACTATTTGATCAAATGAAAGACAATAGTGTGGCTGTCTTCTTTTCTGGCGTCAGTAAAATCGCTAGTGAAGATGAAGCGTTACCATTTGTTTGTAATAAAAACTTCTTTTACCTTACAGGTATTAAACAAGAACACAGCGCTCTTATGCTCATCAAAACTTTAGGTGAAAGAAAAGCTTATTTATTCGTTGATCCATATAGCGAGCTTAAAGAAAAATGGACTGGTAAACGTTTAACTCCAGAAGCCGCGAGCTTAATAAGTGGTCTTAAAAACGTTTATACATCCGATAATTTAGAAACTATGCTTTCTTTAGCCATTACTAAACAACAGTATGGTGAAATTGATTGCTTATATTTAGATTTATCTTCTCCAGAACAAAAACTTAAAGATGGCATGTTTATGAACGATTTAGTGGTCAAGTTGCAACTTGATTATCAAAAAGATATCGTTGATAGCTATCCAATCTTAAGAGATTTAAGAATGGTTAAATCTTCTGAAGAAATCGAAAATATGGTCAAGGCAATTGAAAAGACCAATAACGGTATTGCTTATGCAATTAGTAAATTGAAAGTGGGCATGAAAGAACATGAACTCGCTGATTACTTTGAATTATATGGTCGTTTACATGATCGTAGTGGTCTAGCCTTTGACACAATCATTGCCTCAGGTAAGAACGCTACTTGCTTACATTACCCATCACAAAACGATACCGTGAGAGAAAACGACTTAATTCTTTTCGACTTAGGTTATGAATATAACGGCTATAGTGCGGATATTTCTCGTACCTTCCCAGTAAACGGCAAGTTTGAAGGTGTTCAAGCTAAAATCTATGAAGCAGTTTTGAACTGTAACAAAGCCGTTATTCAAATGATCAAACCTGGCTTAACCATTAAAGACTTACAAGAATTCGCTACTGAATACTTAAGAAAACAATGCATTAACTCTGGCTTAATGGATATGAATGATGATATCCGTAATTATTATTACCACAATGTTTCTCACCATCTTGGTTTAGATACTCATGACATCTCCTTAAGAGAAAAGCCATTAGAAAATGGTAATGTCATTACAGTTGAACCTGGTTTATATTTCGCTAAATATGGTGTTGGTGTCCGTATTGAAGACGATGTTTTAGTCAGTGATAATGGCTCAATCGTCTTAAGTAAAAACATTGTTAAAGAGATGGATGAAGTCGAAAGACTCATGGCCACAAGAGGTTAAAATATGAAATACATTTTAGCAATCGATCAAGGCACCACAAGTTCACGCGCAATTCTTTTTGATAATGCTGGTAAACCAATTCAAATCGCTCAAAGAGAAGTGACTTGTTTATTTCCACATTCTGGCTGGGTTGAAGCAGATGCATTAGCCATCTGGGTTTCAGTCATGGATGTTATTAACGAAGTCTTGATTAAAGCTAATTTGACTATCGATGATGTCGCGACCATTGGTTTAACAAACCAAAGAGAAACCACAGTTGTTTGGTCTAAAGCTACTGGTATGCCAGTTTATAACGCTATTGTGTGGCAGTCTAGACAATCCGCAGACATCTGCGATAGGTTTGCTAAAGATAAAGAAACTATCCATCAAAAGACTGGTTTAATTATTAATCCATATTTCTCCGCTTCCAAAGTGCGTTTTATCTTAGACCATATTGAAAATGGTCAAGCAAGAGCGGAGTCTGGTGAATTATTATTCGGCACAATTGATTCATGGATTATCTATAAGTTAACAAGTGGTAAAGTCCATGCTACAGACGTGACTAATGCTTCTCGTACACTTTTATTTAATATCAACGATATGAAATGGGATGAAGAACTTTGCAAGATGTTTGATATCCCAATGTCAATGTTACCAGCGGTAAGACCAAGCGCTTATGACTACGGTCAAGCATCTTTCTTAAAGAGTGATGTTCATATCACTGGTGTCTTAGGTGATCAACAAGCCGCTTTATTTGGTCAAACATGTTTTGAAAGTGGTGAAAGTAAAAATACCTATGGTACAGGTTGCTTCTTACTAGTTAATACTGGTGATAAACCAGTCTTCTCTAATAAAGGTTTATTAACCACAGTGGCCTGGCAAATCGGTAACAAAGTCACCTATGCATTAGAAGGCTCTGTCTTTATCGGTGGGGCAATTGTCCAATGGATTAGAGATGAAATGCAGTTAATAGAAAATGCTGCAGATAGTGAGAAGATTGCACAAATGAGTCATCGTTCACGTGTCTATATTGTTCCAGCCTTTACAGGTTTAGGAACACCATACTGGGATGATGACGCTAGAGGCGCAGTATTTGGTTTAACAAGAGGCACTAATCGTAGCCAATTCGTTAGAGCCTGTTTAGAAGCTATTGCCTATCAATGTAAAGACGTCATGGAAGTCATGCAAAAAGATGCCGCACAAAACATCTCCGTTTTAAAGGTTGATGGTGGCGCCACTAAGAACAAATATCTCATGCAGTTCCAAAGTGATATCTTACATACCACAATTAAACTTCCTAAGTGTTTAGAAACTACCGCTTTAGGTGCAGCCTATATGGCGGGTCTAGAGTGTGGATATTATCCAAACTTAGAAAGCATTAAAAAGATTCATGAATACCAAGCGATTTATGAACCACAAATGAGCAAAAAAGAAATTAAAGAATTATACAAAGGTTGGAAGACGGCTATTAAAGCCACAAGAATGTTTAAGTAAGGAATAAAAATGGAAATAAAGAATATCTGGACAAAAGAGCAAGTTGCTCGCTATCTAAAAGGTATTCAGGTGACAGTCGAACTCGATCCTGATTACATTTATGATGTTTATGAAATGGCCAACGAATTCATCGGAATAGTGGACCAAGAAAATGTACAAATAGAGGTTAAAGAGATCAATCAATTTGAACTCTTACTTTACTGTGTTGGAGAATACTATTATTCAATCTCACATCTTAACGCTGAAGAACTCGCTAGATTCAAAGCTAACGAAGAATATCCTTCCTCTATGGCGAGTGTCGCCGCTGATAAATATTTGTCCTTATCCATTTTTAATCACGTCGAAAAGAAACTAAGTAACCGCTTTATTCCTTCCGCTTCCTCTTTAAATATTTATTTAAACTTCATGCTTAATATCGTTAAAGGCTATAAGAAGAATGATCCTCAATCCTCACTTATTAGTGACCTTCTTATGAAATCATTAACGATTTCTCGTTGTATCTTAGAAAACTTACTTAATGGTTATGAAACAGAAGC
>CAMIVH010000052.1 GCA_946401755.1 uncultured Caryophanales bacterium
CTAAAAAATATCGTGTCATGAACCATGATATTTTCCGCGCTTACAAAGTTGTAGTCGTCTGCCACTTTATCTTCTTTATCGCGGACATCTTATGGGGTGTATTCGACTCCTTATCAAATAAAGTACCAGCCATGATTGATACAACAATCTTTTTCGTGGCGATGGCTTTTGGTGTTTCGGCTTGGTTAAGATTTGCCGCAAAATATTTAGAAGAAAAGAAATTAACAAGCATTATTACTTTAGTCTTTGCCTTTATTTTCTTAATCGCTGGTGTGACTTTAGTAATTATCAATATCTTTAGCCCAATCTTATTTAGCTATGCTAATGGTGTTTATGAGCCAAAGGCGGGCCGCTATGGATATTTCACTGCCCAAATGGCAATGTATCTCATTGTTTCTATCATTGCCTTTATCCGTACCATCACCAATAAGAACTACCGTAAGATGAGATATTTAACAGTCAGTCTTGTCGGCATTGTGATGGCGGTGTCAATTGCTTTACAAATCTATTTCCCAAGTCTTCCTTTATATTCATTCGGTCACTTGTTATCAATGATTCTTGTCCACATGTTTATTGTTAACACTGAATCAGAGAGTTATCGCCGTTCTATCAGCGCTGCTTCACAAAGAGTGAAAGAGAAGAATCGAGAATTAGCGACCACTAAAGAGTTAGCGTATCAAGATACACTAACAGGTATTAGAAATAAGCACGCTTATGTTGAGCGTGAAGAAAGTATTGACCTATCACTCCATGATAAGAGCAGTGGAGATTTATGCTTATTCATCTTCGACTTAAATGATTTAAAGTTAATCAATGATACCTTTGGTCATGAACAAGGTGATGAATACATCATTAAATCAGTTCAAATCATTAAATCAGTTTTTAAAAATCAAATCATCTATCGTATTGGTGGTGATGAATTCGCGACCTTCGTTGATGGTGCTGATTTCAATAAAAGATATTACTTATTAGAACAATTCAACAAAATTGTTGAATCTAATATTGGTAAGAATGAGCCAATCATCGCTGTTGGTTTTGCAGATTATGTTCCAGAAAAAGATAATTCTTTAAGATCTATCTTCACCCGAGCGGATGAACGCATGTACGCTAGAAAGAAAGCTCTTAAAGAAATGATGGCTAGAGAAAGTGAAGACATTGAAGAAAAAGACAACTCTGCCTCTGATTCAATGTCACGATTAGAGTATTACGAAACATTCTATCGTCAAGATAGCCATTCATTAATTAACTTATTAAATAGTTCACCTTGCGATGGAATCCTTGAAGTTGATCTTAATAACGATACTTATAAACAGTTCTATCATGTCGAAGGCAAATACTTCTTGCCTATCGTTAATATTTCCTATAAAGAAGTGGTTGAATTTACCGCTAAACATATGGTTCATCCAGATGATGTTGGTGAATATTTAGGGTTAATGAAAATCGAAGGATTCTTTGAACGTTTAGCTAATGCTAAAATACCAAACTTTAGCTTCGCTCATTTTAGATACAAATTACAAGATGGTGATTACCGCTATGTTGAGCAATGTGTCATTGCTGGGGAAGAAAACGGTATTCCAGCAGGCATGTTTAGAATATATGTCATAGACATCCATAACATGATAATTAGAAGAATTGGTGCTTCTAATGGCGAATCTGCACTCACTTCCGCTGGTCGTGATCAATTAACAGGCTTATATGCTAGTAAAGAATTCTATACTAAAGCGGAAAGGATTATTAAAGACAATCCTAAGAAACAGTGGTGTGCCTTATTTATCGATATTGAACACTTCAAATTCTTTAATGAATGGTTTGGTCGTGAAAAGGGTGATTACTTATTAGCAAAGATCGGTACAGAGCTAAATGAAAACGTCTTATTTAAAGATGGCGTGGCAGGCTATTTTGGTCAAGATGACTTCGCAGCGTTATGCCAACTTGATAAAAAGAAAATATCTGCTTTGTATGAGAATATTCGTAACCTTATCGCCTCTTTTGGCCTCACAACCGGTTTCTTACCAGTCATCGGTGTGGCTTTATTAGAGAAAGACATGCTCCTTGTTGATGCGATGGATAGAGCTAGTATTGCCGCTTCTAAAGCCAAAGGTGATATTAGAAATAGAATAGTCTATTACCACTCTGACATGCAGTTCTTAGCGGAACATGAATATCATATTCTTTCTGAATTCATGACTGCTTTACAAAATGATGAAATCACCTTCTATTTACAACCACAGTGTCGCGCTAAAACAGGCAAAATCGTTGGTGCGGAAGCATTATGTCGATGGATTAAGAAAGATGGCACACAAGTATCGCCTGCTGTCTTTATTCCTGTTTTAGAGAAATATAACTTTATTACTGACTTAGACCAATATATATGGGATAAGGTTTGTAAGAGCATCAGATATTGGTTAGATCAAGGCCATGTAGCGGTGCCAGTATCAATTAATGTTTCTCGTGTAGATATCTATAACTTTGACATAGTCAAATATTTAATCGATCTCACTGATAAATATGATCTTCCACATCGTCTCATCAAAGTGGAAATTACTGAATCCGCTTACGCGGAAACAGCTAAGTTTATCGAAGATATCGTCTTGCGCTTACGTAAGGAAGGCTTTGCGGTTTTAATGGATGACTTCGGTAGTGGTTATTCTTCCTTAAATATGCTTTCCACAATTAAGTTAGACGCCATTAAGTTAGACTCTGAATTCTTGCGTTTAGAAGGCGCTGACTATGAAAGAGGCATCCGTATTATTGAATCCGTTGTTAATATGGCCAAAGTCATGGCTTTACCAATTATCGTTGAAGGTGTGGAAACCAAACAACAATGTGAGTTCTTAATGGAACTCGGCTGTCGTTATGTCCAAGGCTATTACTTCTTTAAACCATTACCACGTGAAGAATTTGAAAAGGTTGTCAAACAAAAAGATATGATTGATGACCGTGGCTTTGTGGTCAAACCTAATGAACAATTGCGTATTAGAGAATTTTTAGATAAGAACATCTATTCCGACTCAATGTTAAATAACATCATCGGTGCAGTTGCCTTCTATTCATGGGATAAAGAACAAGAGCACGTTGATATCGTTAGATATAATCAACAATTCTATCAAGCAGTTGACGTTCCTGACTTTGCGGAGCGCTTAGTTAACATTGAAACATTTACTCCTGATGAAGATCGTCCGCTCTTTTTTGCCGCTTTACAAAAAGCCATGGATAACCGTTTATCTGGTTCAATTGAGACAATTAGATTCCATCGTGTTGATGGTGGTCTTATGTCATTTAGAATTCACTTCTATTATCTTGGTCAAAAAGAAGGTAGAGAATTGTTCTATGGAGCGGCCTCTAATGATAGTGAACTTGCTAACTTAAAAGAAGTTAAAGACTTAATCACTGATTATTCCACTGATAACATGATTCTTGTCAGTGTGATTAATAAGAAGTTTAGATTTAATGTTATCTCACATATTGTGAGTGACTTATTAGGCATCACGCCATCAGAACTTGAAAATGAACTAAATGACTCCTCGTTTATCAAACGCTGCGTGAATCCAAAAGAAATTGTGGAAATCAACAAAGACGCTCTTAAGCTTGCGAGCAAGCATAAGGAATTTAATAAGATTGTGACGGTCTATGATAAAGACAACAACAAAGTTAAGATCAATGTTGAGTTCCTCTGCGTTGCAGATGATGCAGATAACGTTGCTTACATCTTAAAAGCCCAACCACTAGAAAAATAAGTATCGACACTAGTCGGTACTTTTTCAAATATTTGTCATAAGTTTCACTTAGTAATCACCAAAAGTATTAGTACTTTTTATAATGAGATGTAGATTACAAAGAGGAAGACTCATATGAAAAATAAAAATTTCATGCCAAAGACCCCTAGAGAAAAGGGTATGTTTGTTGGTGCATTAGCATGTATCGCGGTATTTACTATCGCCTTCATCTTCATTGTGTTAGGCGTTAGCATTATTCCATCTTTAATTGTCGCTATACTTGCTATCGTTGGTGCTATGGTTTTAGCGGTATATGCTAGAAAAATCATTAGCGCTAGACTCGCAGCAGAAGAAGGCGAACAACCAAAGGTTGAAGAAGCTCCAAAAGCCAAAGAGCCAGAACCACAATCACAACCAGTTAGTGAACCTGCTCCTGTTGAAGAAGTTGTTGAACCAGAGCCTGAACCAGTTGTTGAGGAACCACTTCAAGAAGAGCCAGTTTTTGAAGAAGAACCCGCTCCAGTTCAACCAGTAGAAAAGAAAAAGCCTAATAAAGCAGTCTTTGCAGTTATTATTCCAATTGTTGCTGTTGCTTTAGTGACTGCAGTCGCTATTCCAGTCGCTATTCATTTCGCTAATAACAACAACGAAATCAGAGATGATGGCGAAGGTGATGGTGGTGGTAAAAACACCAGCAAGAACAATGGTGGCAAAGTATCATTTAATATCACAGCAACAACCCGCTACGAAGAAACTAGTGATGGCCAAGTTGATGGTTACCAATTCGAACCTAACAAAGACTACATTGAATATCGATTCATACTTTCTGATGCTGGCTGGTATGTTGAATGGATTGATTATGGCAAATGGTCATTCGATGCTTCAACAGGTTATGTAAGTGCTGTTTGTACCAAATATGACACATATAATGTTAACGGCCAATGGACGAATAAAACGTATTCAGAAGGTGCAGCGAACGCTCAAAAGAGTCTCAAAGTAATTAACGATACAACGTTATACTATAACGGTAAAAGCGAATTTGTGGCAAAAAAGGTCAGCAACTTCACGCACCCAATTGTTATATTGCAAGAAAGACCTTGATAAAAAATAACGGCACTAAAAAGTGTCGTTTTTTATTGCGCTATTCTTATTAAAATAGGATGATTATTCTTGTATGGAAAATAAACCTGTATCAAAGAGATTATTAGAAGCTCCCTTATATCAGCCACTTTTAGTGTATGAAATTAAAGGTGAGACCTTAGTGCCTGCTATTATGGGTGATAAGTCTTATGACTATGTCGATTTATTTTATTCTGCTCTTTATAATGAAGCATATTGGTTTGGATATTTTTCTCATGATGAGAAATATAAGAATTTAGACGATTATAAAGCTAATGGTTTAAAAGATAAAATCGCTGATCTTACAAACGAATTAAATAAATTATTGGCGGATGACTATTGCTTAATAACAGAACCTTTGCTCTTAGAATATCAAGCGCTGGGAAAGGCTTATAAAGAAGATAATAAAGATCCAAACAATATTAAAAAAATAGAAAAACACATCTCATATTTTAATTACGCTGAAAATCATTCAGAAATATCCAAAATAGATATTCGCTTTGTGCACTTAATGGTCACTGGTGAAGAATATATCAAAGATGGTACAACGTTCTGTGATTTGCATTCTTTTGAAGCAAAACCTCACGCTTCATATGAAGAAGTAAAAGAATTTGCTTTGAAGTTCTATGAAATGAAGAAAAAGGAAATGGAACGCACGTTTTATAGAGACTGTCTTGGGGCTATTACGTATGAGACAAACTATACAAAGAATGAAATTATAAAGCTTCTAGAAGAACAGCCAAGAGTGGGCCTTATCTTCATTAGTGGTGGTGTACTTCCTCATGGAAAGGAAGTTGAAATCGGAACTGTTGATAAGTTAGATGAAAACTTATATACATCGTTGGAACGCTATACAATTTATTGGTTTACTAAATAGTTTTAGCAGTTATCATTAATTAACACGTCTAATAAGTGAAAGGAATTACAAACCATGAACCAAAAAGAAAACAATCTTCAAATAGCATTTATTTTATCAATTATCGCTCAAGGCATTTTGCTCTTATTTATTATTGTTCCAGGATATATCTCTATTCCAGGTGGAACACCAACAAGAGGCTTATTACTCTTGACATATTACCCTGCTCCATTGATTTTAGGCATCATTGCCTTGAGCATGTGTAATGTTACTTCATTAGAGGATGTTGGCACTAAATTTAAAACCTATCGTATTGTTGCTAGAGTTCTTTCAATTATTGCCATCGTCGTTAGTGCGATCATCGTATTTGTTAACTTTATTCAATTCGTATTTCATTTTTAAAACAATCTATTAAAAATATGCACAAGGCAGTCATTGTTATTAAAACAAGACTGCTTTTTTTGCGATTTTGTCTTATAAAATTGAAATTTTATAAATATCTTTTGCTTTGCTATGCGCATACGAGTAGTCTTTTAACTGT
>CAMIVH010000053.1 GCA_946401755.1 uncultured Caryophanales bacterium
CAAGAAAATGTCTCTGGTATGAGAGTGGTTAAATCTTATGTTAGAGAAGGCTATGAAGATAATAAGTTCTCCACTGCCTCTAATAACTTAAGTAAGGAATTCATTAAAGCGGAAAAGATTGTTTCTTTAATGACACCTTTAATGAATACCTCAATCCATGTTGTTTACATTATTACAATGTTCCTTGCCGCAACATTGATCTTCAAATCCACAGAGCCATACTGGGGTGCTGATGCCGATGGTAATCCAACCATTCTATTCCGTTGGGGCCAATTATCTATTCCAGATATGTCCGCATTACTGACATATGGTATTCAAATCTTAATGTCTATCATGATGATTTCTATGATTGTCACCATGTTAGTCATGTCATTTGAATCAATTAGACGTATCAGTGAAGTCTTAGAAGAAGAACCAACAATTAAGAATCCAGAAAATCCAGTGATGGAAGTTAATGATGGTTCTGTTATCTTTGACAATGTTTCCTTCAAATATAAGAAAGAAGCGGAAAGATATGCAGTTAATAATTTAAATATCAATATTAAGTCTGGTCAATTTATAGGTATTATCGGTTCTACTGGTTCAGGTAAATCCACATTAGTTAATTTAATTTCTAGATTATATGACACCACTGAAGGAAAAGTTTTAGTGGGCAATCATGATGTTAAAGAATATGACCTTAAAACATTAAGAGACTCTGTCGCGGTAGTTCTTCAAAAGAACTTCTTATTTAGTGGTACAGTGGCCTCTAATATGCGTTGGGGTAATAAAGAGGCAACTGACGAAGAAATCGTTAAAGCCTTAAGAGTAGCGCAAATGTCTGAAACCATTGAAGCCACACAAGAAAGGCTTAGTAAAGTCGTTGAACAAGGTGGCGCGAACTTCTCTGGTGGTCAAAAACAAAGATTATGTATCGCTAGAGCGTTACTTAAGAATCCTAAGATTTTAATCTTAGATGACTCCACCTCTGCAGTGGACACTAAGACTGATAAATTAATTAGAAAAGCCTTAAAGAATGATTTACCAGAGATGACAAAAATTGTCATCGCTCAAAGAATCAGCTCTATTGAAGAAGCTGATCAAATCATTGTTTTAGATAACGGTGAAATAAATGGTATCGGTACTCATAAACAGTTACTTGAAAGTAACGAGATTTACCGTGAAGTCTATCAATCACAAACACAGAAAGGAGGAGAGTAATATGCCAGCACCTCGTATTAGACAATACGCTAAGCCTAAAAAAGGCACAGTTAAGCGTTTAGTCAAATCACTTTGGGCAAACTTTAAGCCTGAAATTATTATTTCTTTAATTACTCTTATTCTTTCAATCTTTGTTAACTTAAGTGGTTCAATCTTCGCTAGTATGATTACTGACTTATTAACAAAGGCTATTCCAATGAAATTGGATCCTTTGGCGGATGTTAATATCTTAACTGGTTCATTTGATATTTCTTTATTAGGCGGCATTCCTCTTAAGGGTGTTAACTTAATCACTTTAGTGATTGCTTTAGGTGCCATCTATTTAATCGGCGTTCTTTGTTCATGGACATGGACTAGAACAATGGCGATTGTCACACAAAAGTATTTGAATCTCTTCCGTAATAAGATGTTCTCTCATATGCAAAAGCTTCCTATCAAATATTTTGATACACATCAAAACGGTGCAATTATGTCGTTATACACTAACGATATTGATACCATTAGACAATTAATCTCACAATCATTACCAAATATCTTTGCCACAGGCATTACTGTTGTTGGCTGTTTATTTGTGATGTTATCCTTCTCCATTTGGATGACTTTAATTGTTATTGCGGGCACTATTGCTATGTTCTTCAACACCAAGATTGTCGGTGGACGTGCCTCACGTTTCTTTGTTGCACAACAAATGAGTATTGGAAAAGTTGAAGGTAATATCGAAGAAAGTATTACTGGCTTAAAAGTTATTAAAGTATTCACTCACGAAGAAGATAGCTTAAAAGATTTTGAAAAAGTTAATGAAGAATTATATAAGAATTCCACTGCGGCAAATATCGCTGGTAATATCATGATGCCAATCAACGGTAACATTGGTAACTTCATCTACGTTATTATCGCGATTATTGGTTGTATCCTTTATCTCACTCCAGGCGCTCAAAACTTATCATTATCTGGTATGAAGGTTGTTGATACCACAACTTTCTATAGTAGCTTACTTGTTCCATTCTTAATGTTATCTAGAATGTTTACACAAAATATTTCTAACTTCTCTCAACAAGTCACATTCGTCGTTATGGGTACCGCTGGTGCAAGAAGATGCTTTGACTTATTAGATGAAGTCGTTGAAGCGGATGAAGGCTATGTCACTTTAGTGAATATCAAATATCATGAAGATGGTAGTTTTGAAGAAACTAGTGAAAGAACTAGAGACTATGCTTGGAAGCATCCACATAAAGCGGATGGCACAATTACATATACTGAACTTAAAGGTGATATCGTTATCGATGACATCGACTTCTCTTATGATGGTAAGAAGACTGTTCTTAAGAACGTTAGTGTTTACGCTCACCCAGGTCAACAAATCGCTTTAGTGGGCGCTACTGGCGCGGGTAAGACCACCATTACTAACTTAATTAATAGATTCTATGACATCGCAGACGGCAAAATCCGTTACGATGGCATAAATATCAATAAGATTAAAAAAGACGACTTACGTCACTCTTTAGGCGTGATTTTACAAGATGTGAACTTGTTCACTGGTACAGTCATGGAAAATATTAGATATGGTCGATTAGACGCTACCGATGAAGAAGTTTATGAAGCTGCGAAAATCGCTAATGCGTATGACTTTATTATGAGATTACCACAAGGGTTCAACACTATGCTTTCAGGCGATGGCGCTAACTTATCTCAAGGTCAAAGACAATTAATCTCTATCGCAAGAGCGGCTATTGCGGACGCTCCTGTCATGATTCTTGATGAAGCGACATCTTCTATTGATACTCGTACTGAAAGACTAGTGCAAAAAGGTATGGATCAATTAATGAAAGGTCGAACAACATTTGTTATTGCCCATAGATTAAGTACTATTCAAAACGCTGACTACATTTTAGTGTTAGATAAAGGTGAGATTATCGAAAGAGGTAATCACGAATCCTTAATTGCTGAAAAAGGCGCCTATTATCAACTATATACAGGCGCTGTTGAGTTGGAGTAATGAAGACCATTATCTTTGTTTGTCATGGTTCAATATGCCGTAGCCCCGCTGCGGCTTTTATTGCAAAGCAATACTTAAAAGAACAAGGTAGAGATAAAGAATTTAATATCCTTATAAGAGCGACTTCTTCTGAAGAAATCGGTAATGATGTCTATCCACCTATGAAAAGAGAATTATATAGAAGAGGCATACAAATGTATCCTCATGCCGCTCAACGTATTAGACAAATAGATTATGAGAATGCTGATTATATCTTTTGTATGGATGATGAAAACTACTATTCATTACTTAGACAATTAGACAATCATAAAGGCATTATTTTTCGTATTAATAAATACACTCCTAGTATCTATGAAATAGAAGATCCTTGGTATACCGGAAGATATGAAAAAGTCTGCGACGAAATCACAGACTGTATTCACGATATTTTTAAGAATATTTAACCACGACTAGCAACGATCTTAACTGAAGAGTTATCGGTCACGGCGTTACCATCAACTTGGATAGAGAATTGAGTATTACTATTTTGTAAGAATTCTTTATAGGCTAAGCCAATTGGTGAACTTGTATCAACACCGTTAATCGCGGTTGTTAATAAGGCATCAAAGGAGATAGTCATTTTACCTTCTCTTTCAAACTTGAAGGAAGATTGATTAACGGATTCTGCGAGTGTTTCAAAGATAACGTTTTTAGTATCGTCACTAATGTTTAAGCTTTCACTTTCTTTACCGAAATAGACCTTATCTACTTTGTAGACCAATTTACTACTATCAGTATTAGTGTTATCAACTTTCATCTTTAAAGTGACCCAGGTTTCTAAACCATTGATATTTAAACCAACAGAGATAATAGCGTCTTCACCATAGATATTCATATAAGCATTATCTAAAGCGATATAGTTAACTTTATGATTACCTTCACTGACTTCTCTATTTAAGAAGTATTTCATACCGAAGCATGATTGTGATTTTAAGAAGAGATTGATTTCACTTTCCTTTAGGGAAGCGATATTAAAGCTAGTGGTTGATAAATCAGTAACATAACCATCATAGTTACTAACAGCATTCTTTAACATATCATCAATAGATGATTCTGCGACAAGGTTGAAACCTTGATATGCTTCTTTAGCGGTGATACCAATATCATTTAAATCAATGGCAGGAGCGTTACTACCGTTATAACCATTGAATAAGTAGTTAGAAATAGAACTTAAATTAGCGTTTGTAATAAGTCCTTTATTGAATAAGACAGCGATAGCCTCTCTAATAACATCTAAGGATAACTTCTTTTGTTCACCATCAATAGTGAGTTTAGTTAAGGTATTTTCATATGGCATTGGATAATAGACGTTAGAGCCCACACTAGCGTCATAATCATTACCGGTTAATGGTTCTAAGTTAACATCAACACTTAATGATTCACCACCATAGAAGTCGATGTTCACTAAGTTTAAATCTAAGAAGTTATTAATAAAGGCGAAATAGAATTCAGAGGTACCTGCGCCACCGGTCACACCTTGATTAATCATTTCTCTTAAGTCTTCAGTGTAGATGTATAATCTAGAGTTTTGTAAATCAGTATGTAATTTAATATTCGCGGTTAAAGCATCTAATGTTTCATTGCTTAAGAATTGATTTAAGAAGAACATCACGACTGGTTTTAATTGGGTAAGTCTACCAACAGACATCTTATCAACATTTAAGATAAAAGCTTCTTTGCCACCGATAGAACCCTTGGATAACTTAGTGGCTAATTTCGCTCTTGTTTCAAAGAAGAGGAACTTACCAGAAACATTTAATGTATAAGCATCTTCTTGGATATCAATGGCGAACTGTGTGAGATACTTTTGGATTTGAGTATTATTCTTAATGCCGGAATATAAGATATTGTTAATATCCGCTTCACTGACTTTGAATGAAGCTTTCTTTTGATCCACAGTGTGATCAAGAGAATCCACCACTAAGGCTTGAGACCATTTATCCATTGCAAAGTTATCATCATATGTGACTTTCATCTTTCCTGTATCAAATAAGAAAATGAATACCAAGGCAATTGGTAAAACAACGAGAACGACTAAAGTAATGATTAAACCTCTAAAAAACTTTTTCATAAATGGATTCCTCAAGTATGGTATACATTATTATAATCTAAAAGATGAACTTTTCATCATTTAGTTAATAAAATGCGTTAGAATTGAAATATGAAAATTGTTAATAATCCTAAATTAAAAACCAAAATAGATGAAGTAATCCGCATCAATCAAATTAACACCTGGATCGCGGGTTTATTTAACGAAGTAAATAGTTATACTGATTTCTTCTCTAAAGATAAGATTGATTACTTTGTTAAGAAAGGCCACAGCGAAGCGGAAGCGATGACTGCGATTATCTGTGGTGAATTTAATTTTGAAAGAGATGAAGAATTAGATACCATCCTTACTGAATTCGTTTCCGAACGTATTAAATGCCTGGAGCCAAAAGAGTACTTAAACAATGAATACGCTACTAGGATTAAAGCTACTGGTAGATATAAACAATATGCTTTAAGAATGATTGACTATGTTCCATATCAAACATTTGCGTACGACGAAATAAGTGTCACTAAGGACTATAAAGAATACAGTGCGATTGGTTATTTTAAAAAACCATTCTCATATCTCGCGTTATGTGAAGGTAATAACATCTGGATGTCTCTAAATCCAAATGAAATAGAGACAATGAAACCATTTATTGATAAAGGACAAGGTAATGTACTTGTTCTTGGTTTAGGGATGGGCTATGTGCCATTTATGATGTCTTTAAATCCAGATGTTAAACACATCACTATCGTAGAAAAAGATCAAAACATCATTAACTTATTTAATAATCTCTTATTCCCACATTTTGTTAATAAAAATAAGATTACTATCATCAAAGATGATGCGATTAAATATGTTAGTAAGAATAATAAGTATGATTATAT
>CAMIVH010000054.1 GCA_946401755.1 uncultured Caryophanales bacterium
ATTAAGACATTCTTATCAACATAGAAAGGTTTAGATAAAAAGTACGCCTTGTTAAAAACGTACTCAATCATCTCACCATTTATATAGCGATTCATCGCTTCGACGAATCTATTTTCATCTTTAATTTCTTTATCTAAATTTTGCGATAAAAGAAGATGGTCAAAGCCATTACATTCTTCCAAAGCAAAGTAAATAACTGCATCACTTATGCCTTCTTTTCTATATTTGAAGAGCAGTTCGCGATTAGTGGACATTATTATTCGCCCGCCATTTTTGCGGATTGATCGTAGTGAATTAAAGCTTCAATAACTTCATCTAATTCACCTTCAATAACGCGGTCTAATTTTTGAATTGTGAAACCAATACGGTGGTCAGTAACACGGTTTTGTGGATAGTTATAAGTTCTAATCTTTTCACTTCTTTCACCAGTACCGATCTTTAAACGACGTTCGTTACCGATCTTTTCTTGTTGTTCTGCAAGCATATTGGCGTACATCTTTGTACGTAACATTTGCATAGCAATTTCTCTATTTTGGATTTGAGATTTTTCAGTTTGGCACGCCACAACTGTGCCAGTTGGGATGTGAGTAATACGAACAGCGGATTCGGTCTTATTAACGTTTTGGCCACCCGCACCTTGGGAGTGATATGTATCGACTTGTAAGTCGTTAGGATTAATTTGAATATCGATTTCTTCTGCTTCAGGCATGACTAAGACTGTAGCAGTACTTGTGTGAATACGGCCTGAGGCTTCTGTCTTAGGAACACGTTGAACACGGTGAGCGCCACTCTCGAATTTTAATTTTGAGAAGACACGGTTACCACTTATCTTGAAAGAAATGAGGGCAAAGCCACCAGATTCGGATGGGTTTTCATCAAGGATTTGAATCTTCCAACCTTGGGCTTCAGCGTATCTTGTATACATTCTGAATAAGTCACCAGCGAAGATGTTGGCTTCATCGCCACCAACAGCGCCTCTGATTTCAACGATAATATCTTTGTCATCATTAGGATCTCTTGGAAGGAGCATTTCTCTTAAATCTTCAATGAGCTTTTCTTGTTCGGCTTCAAGGCGTTTGATTTCCTCTTTGCCCATTTCCGCTAAATCTGGATCAGAATCATGTGCCATTTCTTTTGCGGCTTCAATATCTTCTTCGTTTTTTGTGTATTGATTAAAAGCAGCAACTTGAGGATCCAAGTTCGCTCTTTCTTTTGATATCTCTCTAAACTTAGAGATGTTTTTCATAATGTCTTCGCTCACTAATTCTTCGTCGATTTCTTTAAGACGTTTTTCAGCGGCGATGAGACGTTGACGCATGCTTTCTTCCATAATAATTCCTCTGACCGTTATGTATTGTAGCATAACTATCGTATTAGGCAAACAACGAAATATTTCCATTAATAGAATATTAACGTTTCTTTATGGTGGGCTTTGTTATATACTTAACACAGGTGATTTTATATGGCTTATAAAGCATTATATCGAACATATCGTCCTAGTACTTTTGAAGAAGTCGCTGGACAAGAACATATCGTCAAGACTTTAAAGAACGCTTTGGCGACCAGAAAGTTAGCTCACGCCTACCTATTCGCAGGCCCACGTGGTACAGGTAAAACCACGATGGCTAAATTATTAGCGAAAGCTCTTAACTGTGATGAAGGTATTGGCTGTCAGTGTAACGAATGTAAAAACTGTAAAGCAATTATCGACGGCACTCATCCTGATGTTATTGAATTAGACGCTGCGAGCAATAACGGTGTTGATGAAATCAGAGAGTTAATTGATAAAGTTAAATACGGCACAATCTTGGGTCGTTATAAAGTTTATATTATCGACGAAGTTCACATGCTCTCTACAGGCGCTTTTAACGCTTTGTTAAAGACTCTTGAAGAGCCACCAGAACATGTCATCTTTATCTTAGCCACTACAGAACCGCATAAAATCCTTCCAACCATTCTTTCTCGTTGTCAAAGATATGATTTCACTAAACTAAGTGATGATGATATTAATAACAGATTAAGAAGCGTTTTAGAAAAAGAAGGCATTGCCTATAACGAAGAAGCAATTAAGATTATCATCTCTCTCGCGGATGGTGGTATGCGTGATGCCTTATCAATCTTAGATCAAGTCTTAGCCTATTCCGGTAATAAACTTGAAGTTCAAGACATCTTGGATATCTTCGCTCTTGAATCCAAGGAAGAGAAAATTGCCTTATTAAATTCCATTATTAGTAAGGATGTTTCTGATGTCTTACAAAGAATCAATCGTTACGTTTCTTTGGGCACAGATATCAAGAGATTAACCGATGACTTATTATTAATATTAAAGGATATATTGATTTATCAATCTTCTCGTAATGTTAACTGTTTAGAAATCTTAACTGAGCAAGAAGCCGCTTCATTCTTTAAAGGTCTCGATATTGATGAAACTTTAAAGATGATTGATATCATTATGGCCGCTCAAAAGGACTATAAAACTGTTAACTCAATCATTCCACTTTTTGAAGTCACAATTCTCAAATTAGTGGCCACTAAAAAGGATGGTTCAGCCAACGTTGCTCAACCAAAACCAGTGGAACCTGTATATGAAAAACCTGCTCCAGCACCAGCTCCAAAGCTAGTGTCACAGCCAAAAGTTGAACCTGCTCCAGCGCCAAAACAAGAAGAAATTATTTCCCTTCTTGATCAACCTGAGCCAGAACCAGCACCAGTCGCGCCAGAAATCGTTCTTTCTAAAAACGTTTTATCAATTAAGAACACAAGAAAAGATGGTTCATTCTTTATAGATGATGGCTTAATGCTTGATCTTATGGTTATTTCAAAGAAAGACATTAAGAATTCATTAATCGATAACTGGTCTTCAATTAAAAAGTTAATTGCTCATCCAGAATTAGGTAGAGCCGCGACAATGCTAGCGGATGGTCGTCCATTAGTGGCTTCTCAAAAAGTGCTCGTGGTTGAATACCAATTCCCAAGCATTGCAGAAAAAGCTAACTTATTAGAAAACCAAGAAGCCATTCAAAACGTTATCGAATCGGTCTTCAATAAGAAGATGTTTGTCTACGCTGTTAGTAGAAAAGACTCTATCAGATGGCAACAAAACTACATGAATAGTTATCAACTTGGTAAATTACCAAAACCAGATACAATCAACATAGAATTCGAAGGAGAATAAAACTATGAACATGCAACAAATGATGGCGCAAGCCCAAAAGATGCAAAGAGAACTCAGAAAAGCACAAGCCGAATTAGCACAAAAAGAATTCAAAGTCGCTAAAGGTGGCGCTGTGACAGTTACTGTTCTCGGTAATAAGGAAATCAAAGCTATCGAAATCGATGATGATGCCTTTGATCCAGAAAACAAAGACATGATTCAAGATATGATTGCTTTGGCAATTAATGAAGCCATGGCTAAAATCGATGAAGAAAGTGAAGCCATTAACGAACGTATCACCGGTCAACCTGGAGGTTTCGGTTTCTAATTATGGAAAAACTAAAGGCTCTTATTCGTTTAGAAGAATCTTTAGCTAAGTTACCAAGTGTTGGTCGTCGTAGCGCTGAACGTATGGCGTATGCGATGCTCAATATGGAAGATGATGACTTAACTGAGTTTTCTGATGCGATTAAAAACCTTAAACAATCCATACACATCTGCCCTATTTGTGGTTTTTTAACCGAGGGTGAAAAGTGCGTTATCTGTGATGATAAGGAGCGCGATCAAGATACCTTAATGATTGTTTCTTTCCCAAAAGATGTCATCGCATTTGAAAACGCTGAATACTATCGTGGTTTGTACCACGTACTTAACGGGGTTATCTCTTTAAGTAAAGGTAATGGCGTTGATGATTTAAACATCACCTCATTACTAAAGAGATTAGACGAACACCACTTCAAAGAAGTAATTATCGCCACTAACCCAACAATTGAAGGGGAAACTACCGCTCTATATATCGCCAAATTAATCGAAGACAAAGTCGATGTTGTCACTAGATTAGCGTATGGCTTACAAATGGGTGGTAATTTAGATTACACTGACGCTTTAACATTATCTAAAGCCGTCGAAGGAAGAAGAAAACTATAAGAGGGAGCCAATTATATGTTTATTACTCTTGAAGGACCAGAAGGATCTGGAAAAACAACTGCTGTTAACTACGCTGTTAACAAATTAGAGGAGATGGGATATCAAATTGTCCGTACTCGTGAACCAGGTGGTACCCCAATCGCTGAACAAATTCGTAACGTCATTTTGGATAAAGCTAATACCGCGATGGATAAAAGAACAGAAGCCCTTCTTTATGCTGCTTCAAGAAGACAACACCTCGTTGAAAAAGTTTGGCCTGCTTTAAAAGAAGGTAAAATCGTTATTTGTGACCGTTATTTAGATTCTTCCTTAGCCTATCAAGGTGGCGCGAGAGGTTTAGGCGTTGATAACGTCTTAAACATTAATATGTTTGCCACTGAAGGCACATTCCCAGATTTAACTCTATTATTCGACATCGAACCAGAAATTGGTTTAGCTAGAATCGCCGCTAATGCGAATAGAGAAGTAAATCGTTTAGATTTAGAAAAATTAGAATTCCATAAAACTGTCAGAAACACATTTTTAGAATTAGCGAAGCGTTATCCAGAACGTTTCGTCATTATAGACGCTAGCAAGAGTCAAGAAGAAGTGGCTAAAGCCACTCTTGATGTGATGCTATCAAGAATATGCAAGTAGAGAAATACCTTAAGAAATATCAACCAGTTATTTATCAAACCTTTGTTAATTCACTTCAAAAAGGTCAACTTTCTCACGCTTATCTTATCTCCGGAACTAATGGTTCTCCACTTTTAGATATCGCCAAGTTTTTTGCTAAATCAATCCTATGTGATGACCCATCCCCATTAGCGTGTAATTCCTGCATTACTTGCTTACGAGTGGATGATGATAACTATCCAGACTTTTTCGTTTTTGATGGTAGTAAATCCACGATTAAAAAAGACGCTGTTACCACGATTGAAAGTTCTTTTGAAAAGAAAGCTTTTGAAAATAAAGGTATCAGAATATATATTCTCCACCTCATTGAAAATATGACCATTGAGGCCATTAATAGCATTCTTAAATTCTTAGAAGAACCAGGGCAACAAATCTATGCTTTCTTAACCACGAATAATGAGAATAGTATTTTGCCCACCATCATTTCTAGATGCCAAGTTTTAAGAATGAAATTAATCGATAAAAATATTGTGATTAATGACGCTGTCTCCTTTGGAGTGGATAAAAAAGACGCTGAATTATTATCGTATTTTTATAACGATGGAGAACTCATCAAAGAAATCATTGATGACCAAGATAATAACGAGGTATTCTTCACCGCGAAGAAGTGTTTTGAAGAGACAATCCAAGTGATGGATGAAAGCGATAAAGACGCTCTTATCTACTACGTTCAAGGCAATATCTCAAATCAAATCAAGAGCAAAGAAGCTTGCCGTTATTTCATCAACATGCTTGTCATGGCCTTTGAAGATATGATTGCTATTTCTAATGAAAAGCAACCATTTTTAGAAAGTTATGCTACAATATTAGAACATCTGTCCAAGAAACTTTCTCATATTAGTGAAAGTTTGATTGAATTATTAAGATGTGCGACTGCAATCAACACAAACGTCAATATCACCTTACTTATTGACCACGTGTTTTATACCATTACCAAAGAGGACTAATATATGCCTAAAATTGAAGACAATAACCATACACAAATCACTGATCAAAAACACGACTATTCACATTTCGTTGGTGTGAAATTCTTAAACACTCCTCGTGCTTACTTTTTTGGCACAACTGATAATAACTATGCTCTTGGTGATAAAGTCGTTGTTGAAACCGTTAGAGGTATGGAATTAGGTACCATTGCCATCGAACCAATTTCCATTGATAAATATGGTAACGGTTTATTCTTAAAACCAATCCTTAGAAAAGCCACTGATGTGGATGTCCGTTTAGCGGAAATTAACCAAAAAGACGCAGTATATGCATTAGAAATCTGCCAAGTTGAATCTAAAAAGCTCAACTTAGACATGAATTTAATTTCTTGCGAATATACTCTCGATAAGTCCAAAGTCATCTTCTCCTATTTAGCGGATGA
>CAMIVH010000055.1 GCA_946401755.1 uncultured Caryophanales bacterium
TGAGGAATATTAGTTTCATATTGATTATTCTTGAAGCCTGCAAAGATGGCTTTGAATTCTGGTTGCGCTGCTTTATTCTTTTCGCGCGCTTCCTTTTTCATTACTTTGAAGCGTTCAACAGCTTTCTTATATTCGGCTTCATATGCTGCTTTATCATCAATTAACTTTTGAGAAATAGTCGCATAGTCATCTTTAAGCTTTTGACTATCTGGGTGATGGGCAATACCTTTTCTCATAGAGACAAGTCTTTGTTCATCACTTTCAATAGCGTTCTTTATGTCATAAACCGCTGCTTCAACTGGATTTCTAGCGTGTGTAAGAATTGCTTCTCTTAATTGATTACCAATTGTCCAAGTTGGGTTTAATGATGTCATCGCATCTTGGAAGATGATGGAGATACGGTTACCACGAATATCTCTCATTTGTCTTTCAGAAATTCTAAGTAAATCAGTACCGTTATAGATGATTTTGCCACTGTCGACTTTACCGTTTTTATCCAAGATACCCATCACGGAGTAGGCAGTAACGGATTTACCAGAACCAGATTCACCAACGATGCCTAGGACTTTGCCTTTTTCCAAGGTGAAAGAAACACCATTGACGGATAAGACTTTACCAGCGTCAATCTTGAATGATGTATTTAGGTTTTCAACTTCTAATAACTTATATTGTCTAGCCATAACAATCACCTATTTCTGTGTTTTTGGATCGAAGGCATCTCTTAAGCCATCACCAAGAAGATTTAAAGATAAAACGATTAAGCAAATAGTAATCGCTGGGATTAAAAACATGTACAACTTAGGGGAGTTAGGCACTGTAATGAATGATTGCGCCGCACTTGCCAAACTACCTAAAGAAGGGGTTGGATATTGAACACCTAATCCTAAATATGAAAGGAAGGATTCGGTAAAGATTGCACTTGGAATTTGCAAAGCCGCAGAAATGATGATGACACTCATGGAATTAGGAATTAAATGTTTGAAAACAATTCTAGCAGTAGAAGCACCATTTGCACGAGCGGCCATAACGTATTCTTGCTTTCTTAAAGTTAAAACTTGGCCTCTGACAAGTCTTGCCATACCAACCCAATAAAGAAGAGCAAAAACAATAAATATAGCAACAAATCCAGAGCCTAATTGTGATAAGAAACCTCCTTGATTACCATCAAACACCGCTTTTAATGATGCAGAGAAGAGAATGATAATCAAAATATCAGGTAATGAGTAAATCACATCAACGATTCTCATAACGATAAGGTCAAATTTACCGCCGATATAGCCAGACAAGGCACCAATAACACCACCAATAACAAGAACAATAATAGCGGCGAAGAAACCGACAATTAAACTTGTTCTTGCGCCAATAATTAAGCAAATGAAGTAATCGTGACCTTCCTTATCTGTTCCGAGTATATGAGGAGGAACAAATACACCATTTTCCATTGCCTCTATTTCTTTTGGTGCATATTCGAATGGTCGTAAATACGTGAATTTGCTATCAAGAACATCACCATAACGGAAACAAAGAATTTCATTGAATTTATAAGGATAAAATAAAGGAATAATGAAGACCGCAAGAACAACTAGAAAAATGAAGACAAAAGAAACCATTGCCACTGGGTTCTTTGCAAATCTTTTCAAACCATCCACAAAGAATGTGGAATTTGGGCGCATTAAATTTGTCCCTCTTTTTTCGCTTTCAGAAGCAAAGGAGAATTTTTCTGTATTAATTTGGAAACTCAACGGATTGTGTTTCATAGTCTTCCTCCTTTCTAATCGAAATCCACACGTGGATTTACAAGTTTATATGCGATATCACTTAATAAAGTAAAAACGATGAGTAAAAGCGCTAGCAAACAAGTTGTGCCCATAATCATTGGATAGTCACGAACTGTGATAGCTGAATAGAAATGTTGCCCGATACCTGGTATTTGGAAAATCTTTTCAATAACAAGTGAACCAGTGATAATCGTGGCAAACATCGGACCAAAATATGTGATGACTGGAGTAACAGCGTTCCTTAAACCATGTTTTAAGAGCACTCTACTTGGCCTTACGCCTTTGGATTTAGCTGTGCGCATATAATCTTGTCCAAGAACATCAAGTGTGGATGATCTAGTTAATCTGGTAATATATGCGGTTGGATACAGGCTCTCTGCAATAATTGGCAGGATATATGGCGTTATTGGGTCCGCATTAACTGGGGTAGCGGGGAACCATCTCAAATTAACAGCAAAAACGAATAAGATAATTAACGATGCAACGAAGCTTGGCACCGCCACACTAGCGGTAGTTAGCACCATAATTGCTCTATCGAAGAATTTGTTTTGATGCGTTGCCGCATACGTTCCAAGGAACAAGCCGGCTCCAAGGGCAAGTAAAGAAGCAATAAAGCCCAATCTGAAAGATAACCAGAAGCCATCTTTAATTACATCAACAACCTCTCTACCTTTAAATTTAAAAGAATTGCCAAAATCAAAGATTAGAGCTCTTCCAAGGTACCTGATATATTGAATAAACAAAGGCTGATCAAGACCATATTTTCTATTAAGAATTTCAATCGTGGCTTCAGAAAGAGCCTTTTCTCTAGTCCAAGGGCCACCTGGGACCATTTGCATAACCCAGAAAGTAACGGTCACAACAAGAAGATAAGTTAGAATACCTAACAACAATCTTTTAATGATGTAGAACCACATCTTCTTGTTCATAATGTCCTCGCTTTTCTTTTTTCTTTTTAATGTGTATGCATAACCTAGATATAACGCAACTGCGTGAATAAAATTGCGTCTATTTTAACGAGCAAATTTTTAACCAGTCAACCACCTTTGCTAGACTTTTTATGAACGATTTTTCTTTATATTTTATAAATATAAGTTTTTATAAAACTACACTACATTTTTGTTTTTTTCTTATTTTGATAGTTTGACTATCTTTTTGAGAGTAAAAATCATAAAAACTCTTATTTTGAATAATTTTTTAGCATTTTATTTTGATGTATTCACACTTTTTTAATTAGTATTCATTTGCGCTAGGTGTTTTAAAACGGCAATAAAAAATGGAAAGTTAATTTTAACTTTCCAATAATATTATCCTTCAACGGTGCCCAGTTATTAATTATACCACCACTACGATAACGGACAACCCTTTATATATCCTTAATATAATATATACGCATATTAGAGACGTCATTTTGTCAACTATAGGTTGTTTTAATATCTTATAGATAATAAATGTGTTAATATTGCGTCAGTAATTAAATTAATTAATAAAGGAGGATATATATGATTAGTAAAAAGTTAGCTATCGAAGTTCTCAACGCTGCTTTAGAAACTGGTGCTGATTACGCTGAAATCTTTTATGAAGATAGTAGCGCTCATTCAGTGATGATTGAAAACGGCAAAGTTGAAACTACTAGCTCTAATTCCTTATGTGGTGTTGGTTTACGTTTACTTAAAAATAACCAATGTGTGTATGGATATACTAACGAATTAACCAAAAAAGGTTTATTAGCGTTAGCGAATTCCTTAAACAAATCATTCCACGATAAGAGAATTGTTACAGTTACTAAACTAGACATGATCAAATGCAAAAATCGTAACCCAGTTACACGTAGCTATGATGATGTTCCAGTTGAAGAAAAAATTGCTTTAATCCGTGAAGGCATTGATGAAATTCAATCCATGAAAGATCCACGTATTGTTAGAACATTTGGTGTCTTTGCCGATAACAAACGTTTTGTCGCAGTATTCAATTCCAAAGAAAAGTGGTTCAAACGCACTACTGAATTTGGCAGAATGGTATTCCAAGTTATCGCTGCGGATCAAAATGGTTTTGAAACAGGTTTTGAAGGTCCTGGCGCGCAACATGCGATTGATTATTTCAGAACTGAAAAAGTTAATCCAAAGAAAGTGGCGAGAAAAGCCGCTGAAACCGCTCTTAAGATGTTAACAGCAGCGGAATGCCCAAGTGGCAAGATGCCAGTTGTTATTGGTAATGGTTGGGGTGGCGTCTTATTCCATGAATCTTGTGGTCACCCATTAGAAGCAAGCGCGGTCGCTAAAGGCTTATCTTGTTTCTCTGAAAATAAGATTGGTGATTATATTGCTTCTCCAATCGTCAGTGCGGTGGATGATTCCACTATGCCTGGTGAATGGGGTTCAATTGATATCGATGATGAAGGTAACCCAGGTACAAAGAGATTACTTATCAAAAACGGTAAACTCAATGACTATATGATTGATGACTTAAATGGTCGTCGTATGGATAGACAAGGTAACGGTGCTTGTCGTAGACAAAACTACCGTTATATCCCAACATCTCGTATGTCTAATACTTATATCTGTAATGGTAAGAGTACACCAGAAGAAATCATTAAAGCCACTAAATTAGGCTTATATGCTGTTGGTTTCAACGGTGGTTCTGTAGATCCAACTACTGGTGAATTTAACTTTGGTTGTTCTGAAGCTTATATCATTAGAGATGGTAAAATCGCTGAACCAGTTAAAGGTGCAACCTTAATTGGTAAAGGTTTTGAAATCTTAAAGAAAATTGATATGGTCGCTAATGACTTAGATTTAGCTCAAGGTATGTGTGGTGCTTCATCTGGTTCTATTAGAACTAACGTTGGCCAACCAACATTAAGAGTTAGTGAAGTGACCGTTGGTGGTAGAGGAGGAGAATTAAAATAATGGGCAAATATGATAAGTTTTTTGCTTTAGCAAAAGAAGCTGGACTCGAAGAAGTTGAACTCGTTATCTCCGAATCCCATAGTTTAAACATCTCCTTATTCCATGGAGAAGTTGATGAATATAAAGATAATAACGGTTATTCCATTGCCGCGAGAGGTATCTTAAACGGTAAATGTGGCGCTGCCTCATGTGATGTTTGGAATAAAGATAAAGCAGCTTGGTTAGTTAAAGAAATCGTCGCTAACGCGAAAGTCATTGAAAATGACGATCCAATCTTCATCTTTAAAGGTAGTGAAAAATACCACAAAGTTAATACCTATAATAAAGACTTTGAAAAGGTTTCCATCGATGAAAAGATGAATAAACTTTACGCTTTAGAAAAAGCTTTAAAGAGTATTGATAAGCGTGTTGTGGAAGTTGCAGGTGCTGAATATAGCGAAGCTACTGAAAAACATACATTAGTGAACTCCAATGGCCTTAACTTAGTGCAAAAGAGCAATTACTTCACATATGTCGCACAATGTGTCGCTAAAGAAGGTGAACAAACAAAATCTGGTTATGACTTCTTCTTAAGCAATAAATTTGAAGAATTCAATCCTGAAGAATTCGCTAAGAAGATTGTTAAATTAACCGTTGATCAATTAGGTGGTGAAGCCTGTGAATCCAACAAATATAAAGCAGTCTTACATCCAGATGTTGTTACAAGTCTTATGAGAGCGTATATTGGCCACGCCAATGCGGAAGAAGTGCAAAAGAATTCTTCCTTATTCATTGGTAAAGTTGGTCAAAAGATCGCTTCTAGTAAAGTAACAATTGAAGATAAGCCACAACAAAAGAATGTCTTTGCTAGATGGTTTGATGATGAAGGTGTTGCCACATACAATAAACCAATTATCAAAAACGGTAGATTAGAAACATACCTATATAACTTAACCACTGCTGCTAAAGCTGGTGTGCAAACAACCGGTAACGGCTATGGTGGCGGTTCTAAGCGTGGTATTTCTTCTTCCTTCTTATCATTAAAACCAGGTAAGAAATCATTAGAACAATTATTTGAAGATGTTGGCAATGGTGTCTACATTACTGATGTTTCTGGCTTACACGCTGGTTTAAATCCACAATCTGGTAACTTCTCACTTCAATCCACTGGTTTCATGATTGAAAACGGTAAGAAAGGTAAACCATTAGATTTAATTACTGTTTCTGGTAACTTATTAGAAATCTTCAAAGATGTCTTAGAAGTTGGTAATGATGT
>CAMIVH010000056.1 GCA_946401755.1 uncultured Caryophanales bacterium
CCAGCGGTTGATCCATTAAATAGTTCATCTACAGCCTTAGAACCTGCTATCGTTGGTCAAGAACACTATGATGTCGCTAGAGGCGTTATCGAAACACTTGAAAGATATAAAGAATTAAGTGATATCATCGCCATCCTTGGTATGGATGAACTAAGTGATGAAGATAAAAAGATTGTTGCTAGAGCAAGAAAGATTAGAAACTTCCTTTCTCAACCTTTCCATGTCGCAGCAAGATTCAATGGTACAGAAGGTATCTTCGTTAAACGTGAAGATACAGTCCGTTCCTTTAAGGCTATCTTAGATGGTGAAGCAGATGATCTTCCAGAAATTGCCTTCTTATATGTTGGTACTATTGAAGAAGCCAGAAGAAAAGCGGAGTCCTATAAACAATGAGTACTTTCCTTTTAGAAATATTTACACCTTTTGGCAAATACTATGACCGTTATGTAGATGAATTAGTCATCCAAACAGACGATTATGTTTTAGGTATATTACCTAACCATACCCCATTAGTGTCTAAAGTAAAGGTTTCTAAAATGTTCATCATCCAAAATGGCGATAGAAAGTGCTATGCTATCGGCGAAGGCTTACTCAATATTTCTAAAGATGGTGTCACTCTTCTTTTAGAGTCCATTGAAAGCAAAGACGATATCGATATCGATAGAGCAAGGGACGCGAAAAAGAGAGCTGAAGAGCGTTTAGCGACTTTAGTTAATATTGACGTAGAAAGAGCCCAAAGAGCGCTCAATAGGGCTAATAACCGTATTAGCGTCTATGAAAACGACGATTAGGAGGAACTTATATGCATTCCTGGCATGATGTAAAAATCTCTAGAGTAACACCAACTGACTTTTTAGCGGTCATCGAAATATCTAAGGGTAGTAAAAATAAATACGAACTTGATAAAGAAACAGGTCACCTCATCTTAGACCGTGTTCTTTTCACATCTACTCACTATCCTCAAAACTATGGTTTCATCCCACGTACATTCGCGGATGACTATGACCCACTTGATGTCTTAGTTCTCTGCAGTGAACCAATTATTCCTATGTCCATGGTGGAATGTACACCTATTGGTGTCCTTATTATGACTGATAATGGTCTTAATGATGAAAAGATTATCGCTGTCGCTAAAAACGATCCATTCTATAACGGCTATAACGACATCAGTGAAATTCCTTCTCACATCATGGATGAAATCAAACACTTCTTCATGGTTTATAAATCCTTAGAAGGTAAAGATACTTCAGTCGAAGTATTTAAAGATAGAAAAGCCGCGGAAGAAATTATCCAACGTAGCTTAGATAAATATCATCACGATATCGAACCACGCATTACCGCGGAAAGAAAAGCAAGAGGCTATTAATGCTTCATATCGTCTTATATCGTCCAGAAAAACCACAAAACACTGGTAACATTATGCGTACATGTGTCGCTATTCACGCCACATTACACATTATTGGACCATTAACTTTTTCTATTGATTCAAAAGACTTAAAAAGAGTGGGCATGGACTATATTGATGATTTAAAGATGCATTATTATCCTGACTACGAATCATTCGTAAAAGAAAACCCTAATGCGGATATCTATTACGTCACTAGATACGCTAGAACAGTTTATTCCACATATGATTTAAGCAATCCTTCAAGAAACATCTATTTAATGTTTGGAAGAGAATCAACTGGTATTCCTCATGACATCTTAAGAAGTCATGAAGATAGATTAATGCGTATTCCTATGGTCCCTGAAGCAAGAAGCTTAAACTTATCTAACTGTGTCGCTTTAGTGGCCTATGAAGTCCTTAGACAACAAAAGTTCCCTGACTTAGCGACAGAGGAAGCAATTAAAGGACCAGATTTCTTATTTAAAGATTAATAGTCTTTTTTATTAGAAAGTAATGCGACTGTTTCTTCTCTTACTTTATTTAAAGTAATAGTGGAATAGTTAAGTAAATTAGCCTCGCCTAAAGCGTGGCCTTTTTTAACGTTTTTCATGTTGGCAATCATAATATCGCCCGCTGTTTTATTAGAAAGAATTAAACAGAGCTCCGCGGCGACGAGTTTGACATCATTGCTTGGATTTGGATTATGAATGATAACATGGGCTCCGTGATAGTCTTTAATATGTAAATACCAGTCATCTTTATTAGCAATCTTAAATGTTAATTCGTTATTAGATGAAGCATTCTTTCCAAAGGAAATCTTCACATTATCATAAATAATATATGAACATCTAATTGGTAAGAGTTTCTTCTTTAAATGTTGCTTTGGTAAAAGTTCTTGGGATAAAGAGAATAGTTCCTCATCATCCATATATTGAGAGCTCACTAAAAGATAGGAGAGATAGTCTTCCTCTTCCTTGGCTTTATTAACTTCTAATTCCGCCATCTCGATAGTGCGTTTACTCTTCTTATATTTCTTAAACATCGCATTAGCGTTTTCAACGATGCTTTTAGAATTATCTAATTGGATGTTGTTATCTCTAAGATATTCATCTAAAAGCTCTTTATCAGATTGGAACGCTAATAAGTAATTACCATGATCAGCATCGTTTAGATGTTCTTTCGCGGATTCTATTTCTTGAGCTAAAACAACGCTCTTTTTACTAAGTGATTTAATACGACTTTTAATGTAACGATAGAGTGGTGTGAACTTTTCTTTCTTATGCACTTGTAAAGCGTTTTCATAATAGTTCACTGCTTGTTTTTTAATTTCTTCTAAAGAAGGAATTTCATCTTCCTCTTTTAAAACGCCCTTATTAGGATATTCATAAGTTAAGCCATTTAATATTGGTCTAGCGCTTGTGACGCTAGCGTAATGTAAGGCATGGATAATCTTATTCTCTTCATTCACGAATAAGAGATTTGCTCTTTGAGGAATGCATTCTAAATATAAGTGGGTCACGACCTTTTCATAGTAGTCGTTAGCCTTTTGAATCACAAACTCAACAATACGGTCGTCATTATTAAGATTAATGTCCACAATATAGGCATCCTTTAAGAATTTTCTTAAAGATTCGTTTAAATTACCCATAATTGTGGGTTCAACTTTCTTAACATTAATCAACGCTAAAAATGGGTGCTGATGATTAAGAGAAATGAGCAACTTTTCATCTTTAATCATCGATAACGTACATAAAAAATCATGAGAATTAATCACAGTAATATTGTTGATACGACATCCTATGATTTTCTTTCTTAATTCATCGATAACTTTCTTGAAAGAAGAGTAAGAATAATAGTTCATATCGTTATCTTAACAAAAAAGTTGAACATAGTTAAGAAAATAGGGTAAGAGGTGTTGCCTTATTAAGCAATTTCCTATAAAATAGGTAGGCTATGAAAAAAGGGTTATTGATTATTCTTAGTGGTCCATCAGGTGTCGGCAAAGGCACTGTCAGAAAATACATTATGAATCGTGAGTTATTCCCGATGGTATTTTCCGTGTCAATGACCACCAGAGAACCACGCGCCACTGAGACCAATGGTGTGGAATACTACTTCGTTAGTAAAGAAGAGTTCCAAAGAAATATTGATAACGATAACTTCCTTGAATGGGCGGAATTCGTTGGTAACCGTTATGGTACACCAAAGAGCATTGTTGAAGAGCTTCGTAATGAAGGTAAAAACGTCTTACTTGAGATTGAAATCAATGGTGCGGAGCAAGTGCTCTCGAAGGTTAAAGATGATAGAGTCGTTTCCTTCTATTTGAAACCGCCATCAATGAAGCAATTAGAAGCACGTATTAGAAAGAGAAAATCTGAACCTGAAGACGTCATAAAAAAACGTTTAGCGAAAGCGGAAGCCGAAATGGAAAAAGCTAAGAATTATGATTTCGTTGTGATGAACGATCGTATTAATCGCGCTGGTGATGAAATTATAAAAATCCTTAAGGAATTTGATAGAGACTAAAGAGACGGTAGAACATGCAAATAGTGGAAGTTCTTATTGAATATGCCAAGAGTTCGTTAAACCGTCCTTTTTCTTACTGCTATAAAGGTAATAAAAAACTCGTTAAAGGTATTAGGGTTCTTTTAGAATTTAATCACAGAGATATCATTGGTTATGTAATAAACGTAACAGAAACTGATTTATCATTAGAGCAATATGAAGAAGAAAAAGGCTTCTCCATTAGTGAGATTAAAGATGTTATTGATGATGTCCCATTGTTAAACGAAGAATTACTTTCTTTGTTAGATGAAGTATCTTCTTATTATCTTGTTCCTAAGATCAGCGTTCTTCAATCAATGCTACCTCCTAGTTTATCTCCAAGGAAGTCATCTTTAAAGGCACCTAAGATAGCCTATGACCAATATCTAGAAGTCATTGATGAAAGTGAAGATGAACTTACAAATAAACAAATCGAACTCTTAAGATTTATCAAACTTGAAGGTCGTGTTTTAAAGCGCGATATTAAGCAAGTTAGTATTGTTGATAAGCTTTTAGAAAAGAATAAAATTCAAATTGTTAAAGAAGAAAAACGCAGGTTAAAAGTACCTGATTATAAATATCAAGAACCACCTAAGCTCAGTGATGATCAAAATAAGGTCATTGACGAGTTCAATAATTCAAACGATAAAGTATATCTCTTAGAAGGCGTTACTGGTTCTGGTAAAACAGAGGTTTACTTAAACTTATCTGAGCAAGTCTTAAAAGCGGGTAAGTCTGTTTTAATGCTTGTTCCTGAAATCTCATTAACCCCAATGATGGTGGAATACTTCCTTCATCGTTTCTCCAATAACGTCGCTATTCTTCATAGTGAACTTACTCCAGCGGAGAAATACGATGAATATCGTAAAATCGCTAAAGGGGATTGTAAGATTGTCGTCGGTGTAAGAAGTGCAATATTCGCTCCTTTAAAAAATATTGGCTTAATTATATTAGATGAAGAACATACTGAATCATATAAACAAGATAATTTACCTTTCTATCACGCTAGAGAAGTGGCTATTATGCGTGGAAAATATAACCACGCTAAAGTGTTGCTCGCTAGTGCTACTCCATCTTTAGAAAGTAGAGCAAGAGGGCAAAAAGGTGTTTATCATATGCTTTATTTAACAAAGCGTATTAATAATCAAAAACTACCAACCACTAAAATAGTTAATATGCTCGATTATCATAATATTGACCGAGATTCCTATATATTCTCTCATGCCTTAAGAGATGAATTACATAAGACCTTAGCCAAAGGTGAACAAGCTATCTTACTTATCAATAGGAGAGGCTTTTCCACGCATGTCACTTGCCGTAACTGTGGGCATGTCTTTAAGTGTCCAACATGTGGAATCGCGCTAACCTACCATAAGAAAGATAATATGCTTAAATGTCATCACTGTGACTATGTCGAACCATTACCTGAAACATGTCCAGAATGTGGCTCTAAATATTTAATGAAAACAGGCTTTGGTACCGAAAAGATCCAAGAAGAAGTGGAACGTCTTTTCCCAAGCGCTAGAACACTGAGATTAGATAGTGATTCCGCGAAGAATAAGAGTAAAATTCCAGAAGTAATAGAAGCTTTTAGAAAGAAAGAAGCGGATGTCTTAATCGGCACACAAATGATTGCTAAAGGCCATGATTTCCCTGATGTAACACTAGTTGGTATCGTTTTAGCGGATATCGGTTTATCGATGCCTTCTTATCGTAGTAATGAAAGAACCTTCCAACTTATTACTCAAGCAATAGGCCGTTCTGGTAGAAAAGAAAAGCCAGGTATGGCAATTATCCAAACATATTTACCAAGCCATTATG
>CAMIVH010000057.1 GCA_946401755.1 uncultured Caryophanales bacterium
CTTATTAGTGATAAGAACCACTACTTCATTAATAAGGAATATCAAAGCCATCAACATGATGAAGATATTAGATTGAACAGTGAAAAAGAAAAACACTGAAGCACCACCCATAAAAGCGGTTGATAAAGCGGTCAATACAATTCCTAAAACACCGATTATTATTAATGCGGCTTTGATTAGGATTTTTGTAATGGTTTTTAACAGATACATAAATGCACCTTACATACTTTATTATATTAACGATTTTAATGATTGAATATCAAAGTGCTTTTTAAAGTACAAAAAAGTCGCCCTTTCGGACGACTATTAATTAATTCTTAAGCATATTCACTTTTTAAAAAATATGCTATAATGTAGCCACAAGAACGGAGCTCCTCAAACTTACTTTGTGGTTATTGTGGGTTTGGCTCCTTTTTTTATTTCGTCAGAATTCTGAACAAACATAGTAGAAGACAATACAAGGCTATTTTCAAAAGTTTTATCAACTCTTTATTTTCGTCTTTCATTGTGAGATACCTCCTTTCTATATGTTTATAGTTTGGGAGGTCTCCGTTCCGAGTTTTAATGACTTTTCTTTGTCACTATTATTATAAATTTTGTAGTAACAAAAACCACAAAAAACATTGATTA
The DNA here is from genome assembly GCA_946401755.1 of uncultured Caryophanales bacterium. Classification (GTDB taxonomy): domain Bacteria; phylum Bacillota_I; class Bacilli_A; order RFN20; family CAG-826; genus RUG14515. Next base: position 631 of record CAMIVH010000057.1, read on the forward strand.
AGTCTAAAAAAAAGTCGCCCTCTCGGACGACTTATTTTCTTACTTTTTTGAAGACCGTAATTAGTCAGCAACGTATGGGAGAAGAGCCATGAATCTAGCGTTTTTGATAGCTTTGGCTAATTCTCTTTGGTGCTTGGCGCATGTGCCTGTAGCTCTTCTGGTAGAAATCTTACCGTTTGGGGTAATCATTGTCTTTAAGAGTTCGACATCTTTGTAGTCAATGAATTTAGATTTGTTCTTGCAGAAGATACAAACTTTTTTATGTGGTCTAACTTTTCTAAATGCCATAATTTTCCCTTTCTTTTAATTAAAATGGAAGATCGTCATCTGGCAAGTCATTTAAGTCAAGATTATTGCCGCTTGATTGAGCTGGAACATCATCAAACTTTGGTTCTTCCGCTGGAGCGTCTTTCTTAGGATCTAAGAATGTTACGCTATCAACGATGACTTCAATTGTTTTACCTTTTGTTCCATCTTTGCGTTCAAAATTTCTTTGATTGAGACTGCCGTCAACTGCGATCCTACTACCTTTTCTGGTGTTCTTGACTAAGCTATCAGCTTGGTCTCTGAAGACACGACAATCGATGAAGATTGTACCCCTTGTGCCATCAGATTCTCTCATGCGGTTATCCACAGCAAGAGTGAATGTAGCAAAGCTAACATCAGAACTGGTTTTTCTTAATTCTGGGTCCTTAACTAAGCGACCCATTAAGAGTACACGATTAACCATGTAGTTGTCCTCCTTATTGTTGATCAACTGTAACTAGATGACGTAACACGGCTGGATTGATTTTGACTTTACGATTGAATTGATAAAGTGCAGCCTCATCAGCTTCCACTTTGAGGATGACATAGAAACCTTTGGTTTGATCCTTGATTTCGTACGCTAATTCGCGTAAACCCATCTTGGTATCTGTGTTGTTAACCTTGGCGCCGTTCTTTTCGAGGAGCTTTTGGATGTTACCCATTTCAGCTTCACGAGCGGCTTCGTCTAAGTCGGCCTTCAAAATGTACATAATTTCATAATTGCGCATTTTATTTACCTCCCTCTGGTCTAATGGCTACCATATTTACATTGGTAGCAGAGATTAATGCTACATTGTAGCGTGTCAATTATACTAGCCAATTTGCAATTTGTAAAGCGCGTGTATACACTAGTTGCCTAGGCGGGCAGATGCCCGTTGACTTTTGTTAGGATGTTGCTAAAATATAATTGGTTCTAGAGAGAGCCGAAAGGCCCCCTCTTTTTTATTCAGAAACTACTTGTTTTTAAGTAATCTCTTGAATGCAACCAATACTAGTAAAAGCAACAACAGTACAAGAATTATTTCTTGCATAATCCACTAGGTCAACAGACAAATGCCCTTTAAAATGTCTCATGGATTGTCTCCTCTCGACATTTTCCTAGATAAACGAGAAGCAATCATCAGTGATAAAGTTAGACCTTTTGGCTAAGTCACTAAAAAAGCCCCTCATTAATTAAATAGGAGCTTTTTTTGATTTTTGTCCGATAAAATTTTAATTTTGTGAAAATTTCTATCTATCTCTCATTGTTGGGAAGAGAATGACTTCACGGATTTGAGCTTGGTTAGTTAATAGCATAACTAATCTATCAATACCCATACCAACACCACCTGTTGGAGGCATACCGTATTCTAAGGCTTCAACGAAGTCCTTGTCCATTTCACTAGCTTCTTCATCACCTAACTTCTTAGCTTCTAATTGAGCGAGGAATCTTTCTTCTTGATCTAATGGATCGTTAAGTTCGGTATAAGCATTAGCGAGTTCTTTACCATTAACGAATAATTCAAATCTTTGAACGAATCTTGGATCTTTTTCTTTCTTAGTTAATGGAGAAACTTCGATTGGATATTCATAAACGAAGGTAGGTTGGATTAAATCGTCTTGGCAGAACTCTTCAAAGAATTCGTTCATAACATAACCAACAGTGTTTTTAAACTTGTCTAAATGTAAGTCACGTTCATCTGCGAGTTTCTTAGCTTCTTCATAGGTTTTGACTTCTTTGAAATCGATACCACATTTTTCTTTAATTAAGTCATTCATAGAGATCCATCTGAATGGGTCTTTGAAATTAATTTCACGGTCACCATATTTGACGATAGCAGAACCTGTGACTTCTTTAGCGGCATTTCTAATTAATTTTTCAGTTAAGTCACCAATACCTCTTAAGTCACTGTAGGCTTGATAGATTTCAATTGTAGTGAATTCTGGGTTATGGGAAGCATCCATGCCTTCATTACGGAAAAGTCTACCAATTTCATACACTCTTTCCATACCACCAACGAGTAAACGTTTGAGGTTAAGTTCAGTAGCGATTCTTAAGTAGAAATCTTTATCTAATGTATTGTGATGTGTAACGAATGGACGAGCGGAAGCACCACCTAAGATTGGAGAAAGAATTGATGTTTCAACTTCAGTGAAACCTTTACCATCAAGGAAGTGTTGGATACTACGAATGATTTGAGGTCTCATGAAAGCAACTTTTCTTGCTTCTTCATTCATGATTAAGTCTAAGTATCTTCTTCTAGAACGTTCTTCAACGTCAGTTAAACCATGGAACTTTTCTGGTAATGGATGTAAGCACTTTGTTAAGTGAATGAACTTTTGCGCTTTAATTGTTAATTCGCCAGTTCTTGTTAAGTTCATGATGCCTTTAACACCGACGATATCACCGATATCGGCCATCTTGAAAAGGTCATAGTTCTTTTTGCCTAAACCATCAAGTGATAAATAAACTTGGATATTACCAGTTTTATCTTGGATATTCATAAAGGAAGCTTTACCCATTTTACGGATAGCTTTAATACGGCCTGCAACAGAAACTTTTAAAGCCATTTTAGCAAGAGCTCTTTCGGATTTCTTATTACATAAGGCACGAATTTCTTTAATAGAATGAGAAACTTTATAAGCTTGACCAAATGGATCGATGCCTAATTCTTGGTATTTTTTGATCTTTTCTAAACGGATTAGTTCTTGGTCATTTAATTCATTAATGTTCATATTTTCAACTTTCCTTTCAAATATCCACGCTCAAATACTATATACGAGTTCTTTGTCTAATGAAAGACAAACGTTAGAATTTAAGATTTTCTTTCTTGAATTCATCAAGAATCCTCACTAGCGATTGATAGTCCGTTAATGAGGTGGCAAGCACTGTTCTTAGTGTTCTTGAATTAGCAAATCCTGAGAAGAATTTAGGGGCAATACCACGATAGATTCTCATCGCTGTTAATTCGCCTTTTTCTTCACACATTGATTTAGCAAGTTCTAAACAGTATTCACATTGTTCTAAAAATGATGGATTTGGTAATCTTTCGCCTGTTTCAAAATAGGTTTTAATTTGCTTGATGAGGAATGGATTGCCCATACCACCACGCGCCACCATCACAGCGTCCGCTCCAGTTATTTCTAAAGCGTTAATTGCATCATCCAAAGTATAGATATTACCCGAAACAATGAGTGGCACTTTCATCTTACTTCTAAGGTCTTTCAGTAAGTCATAATGTGGCTCTCCCATATAGAGTTCTTTTCTTGTTCTGGCATGAATTGCAATAGCGTCCACACCAGCGTTTTCGAGCTCTTTTATGACGTCTAAGAAGTTAACCTCATTATAGCCTAATCTAATCTTAGCAGTGACTGGCTTATCAGTAACAGCCTTCATCGCTCTTATAATGTCACCACATAAGGTAGGATTTAGCATTAAAGCGGAGCCCGCACCAGTCTTAGTAACCTTAGGAACAGGACAACCCATGTTCACATCAAAAAAGTCGATGTTTGGGTTTAAATTAAGAGATACGGCTACTGCTCTAGCTAGGTTTTCAGGCTTTGCACCGAATAATTGGACACCGGTTAATGTTTGATCTTTTTCATAGCGGACATAAGACTCAGTTTCTTTGTTTTGATAGAGAAGTCCCATGTCTGAAACCATCTCAGAAACACAGACGTCCACACCAAAAGTATTGAGGTATTTTCTATAACCTGCACTTGTGATTCCTGCCATTGGGGCAAGAACGACTTTTCCTTCGATGTTAAAGTTACCTAATTTCCACATAGTAAAAGGAAGGTTTTGCCCTTCCTGAGTTAATTATTTATCTTCGCCTTCAGCGGCTTCTAGCTTAGCTTCTTCCGCTTGTGGTTGAGCAGGTTCTTCACCTGGTTTTTCATCTCTTCTAAGATGACGATGTTCCATCAAGTAATCGATTTCTTCACCAGTAATTTGTTCGTGTTCAACGAGTGTCTTAGCAAGGAGTTCAACATCTGCTTTATTCTCTTTGATAACACGGACTGCTTCATCATGAGCTTCTTCGACAATCTTACGAATTTCAGCATCAATCTTTGTGGCTGTATCAACTGAGAAGTTCTTTTGAGTAGAAGTATAATCTCTACCTAAGAAGACACTACCAGTATTTCTTTCGTATTGGATTGGTCCTAAAGAAGACATACCCCATTCACACACCATAGCGCGTGCGATAGCGGTTGCGACTTCAATATCGCTGGAAGCACCGTTGGAGATATCATCACAGAACACTTCTTCGCTTGCGCGTCCACCCATGAGGCCTACGATACGAGCGATGAGTTCTTTTTTACTATTAGTAAAGCGATCATCTTCAGGTGTCATACGGACGTGACCGCCTGTATTACCACGAGGGATAATAGTAATCTTTTGAACTTTATCAGAATGAGGATATCTTAAGCCAATAATTGCATGACCACTTTCGTGGTAAGCAATCATTTCTTTTTCTTTGAGTGTTAAAGAACGAGAAGATTTAGCTGGGCCAGCGACTCTACGGTCGATAGCTTCATCGATATCATCCACTGTAATCTTTTCTCTATTAGCACGAATCGCTAAGATAGCGGCTTCGTTCATGATATTTTCAATATCAGCACCGGAGAAACCAACAGTTCTCTTTGAAAGATTTTCAAAGTTAACGGAATCATCAACTTGTTTGTTACGAGCGTGGACTTTGAAGATTGCTTCTCTACCTTTTCTATCAGGTAAGGAAACTGTAATCTTTCTATCAAAACGACCTGCTCTTAAAAGAGCTGGATCGAGAACGTCGTCTCTATTAGTAGCAGCGATAACGATAATACCAGA